>NZ_JBKOTX010000001.1:0-79495 GCF_047086965.1 Roseovarius halophilus (ex Wu et al. 2025)
CGCCCGGGGCTTGAGGAGGTCATCGCCCGCGCAGGCCTTGGGCAGGGCGGCGTCGCGGGGGTCGAGATCCGCGACCTGGAGACCGGCGCGCCGATCGCCTCGGCGGCATCGGAGGCGGCACTGCCGCCGGCCAGCGTCACCAAGGCCCTGACCTCGCTCTATGCGCTGGAGGTGCTGGGCGGCGATCACCGTTTCACGACGCGGGTTCTGGCCACCGGCCCGGTCCGTGATGGACTGGTCGCGGGCGACCTGATCCTGGCCGGTGGGGGCGATCCGACCCTGACCACCGATCACCTTGCCGAGCTTGCCGGCGCGCTCGCCGCACAGGGGATCACCGGGATCACCGGGCGGTTCCTATGCTGGGGCGGCGCGCTGCCGCATATCGAGGAGATCGAGCCAGGCCAGATGGACCACCTCGGCTACAACCCGGCCGTCAGCGGGTTGAACCTGAACTTCAACCGGGTGCATTTCGAATGGGCGCGCAAGGGGCGCGACTACGAGATCACGCTGGACGCACGCACCGCGCGCTATCGCCCGGATGTCGGCATGTCGCGGGTGCGGGTCTCGGCCCGGTCGCACCCGGTCTATGCCTACGAAGGCCCGGACGACTGGACCGTGGCGCGCGCGGCCCTGGGCGAGGGCGGGGCGCGCTGGCTGCCGGTGCGGCGGCCCGCGCTTTATGCGGGGGATGTCTTTCGCACCCTCGCGCGGGCGCAGGGGCTGCGCCTGCCCGGCCCGATCGAGATCGAAAGACTGCAAAAGGCGACTGAACTGGCCCGTCACGACAGCGCCACGCTGCGGGTGATCCTGGCTGACATGATGAAATATTCCACGAACCTGACCGCCGAGGTCTGCGGGCTGGTGGCCACGCGGGCGCGGCTGGGCCGCCCGGTCGGGATGCATACATCCGCCGCCGCGATGTCGACCTGGTTGCGGCGGACCTATGGAAACGGCGCACGGCTGGCGGACCATTCCGGGCTGTCCGATGCCAGCCGGATCAGTGCCGCCGACATGGTGCAGGTGATCCTGGCCGACGGCGCCGGGGGCGACCTGCGCCCGCTGCTCAAGCCCATCCCGATGCGGGGCGACCGGCGCCGGCGCATCCCGGATCACCCGGTCACGGTGGCCGCCAAGACCGGCACATTGAATTTCGTGAGCACCCTTGCGGGCATAGTCACCACGCCTGACGGGCGCGACCTGGCCTTTGCCATCTTCACCGCGAACCTGGATCTCCGGGCGGCGGGCCAGGCGGCGGGCAACGAGGTGCCCGAGGGCGCGCGCGCCTAGAATCGCCGGTCACGCACCCTGCAACAGCAGATCCTGCAACGCTGGGGGCTGACATAAGCGGGTTAGAGCGTCAAGTGCCGCGCCCGCGCGCCGCGCTCGATCGCGGCGGCGTGCAGCCGGTCGAGGTTGAATTCATAGCGGATTTCCTCGAGCAAGCGCAATTCGGACTGCGGGATGTCGCCATCGGCGGCGGCCACGTCGCAGGCCAAGGCATAGGCCGTCTCGTAAAGATGCTCCGGCAGGGCATCGCGGACCAGGCCAAACAGGGCATCGAGGCCGTCCTCCTGGCTGAACAGGTCAAAGACCACCGCCGAGACCTTGCTGATCTTGTCGGCGTCGTAGTCCCCGAAGACAGGCAGATGATTGACGGTGCTGGTGATCTTGACCAATTCGGCGGTGCGGATATCCTCGTCACTGGCCGACACCGCAACCATGATAGCAACAAGGGCGTCCTGGGCGGTCAGGGGGGCGGGGGCCATGGGGCGATCTCCTCTGTGCGATGGCCCCGCTTTATTGACGCTTTCGCGGCACTGCAATAGGACGCATGGCGCGTCGGCCACATCGGGCCGATCCCATCCCACAGGAAAGCCAAGACATGTCCGATCTGCGCGACGCCGCGATGACTGCGAAAGCCTGGCCCTTTGAAGAGGCGCGCGCGCTGCTCAAACGCGTGCAGGCCGCGGGCAAGTCCGAGGTGGTGTTCGAGACGGGCTATGGCCCCAGCGGGCTGCCGCATATCGGCACCTTCGGCGAGGTGCTGCGCACCACCATGGTGCGCCGTGCCTTCGAGGCGATATCGGATATCCCCACCCGCCTGATCTGCTTTTCCGACGATCTGGACGGGATGCGCAAGGTGCCCGGCAATGTGCCGCAACAGGACATGATGGCCGAGCATCTGCACATGCCGCTGACCGCGGTACCCGATCCCTTTGGCACCCATGACAGTTTCGGGGACCACAACAATGCCATGCTGCGGCGGTTCCTCGATACCTTCGGCTTCGAATACGAGTTCTACTCGGCGCGGGACTTCTACCAATCCGGCCGGTTCGACGCGGTGCTGCGCCGTGCGGTCGAACGCTATGACGACGTGATGAAGGTGATGCTCAAGTCCCTGCGCGAGGAACGCCAGCAGACCTATTCCATTTTCTTGCCGATCCATCCGGAAACCGGGCGCGTTCTTTACGTGCCCATGAAAGAGGTGAACGCCGCCG
This sequence comes from Roseovarius halophilus (ex Wu et al. 2025), assembly GCF_047086965.1. NCBI lineage: Bacteria > Pseudomonadati > Pseudomonadota > Alphaproteobacteria > Rhodobacterales > Roseobacteraceae > Roseovarius > Roseovarius halophilus (ex Wu et al. 2025). The sequence goes on from NZ_JBKOTX010000001.1 coordinate 2,499, forward strand.
ACCATACCATCACCTTCGACGACGAGGCGGGCCGCGAATGGACCCTGCCGGTGACGGGCGGCAACGTGAAGCTGCAATGGAAGCCCGATTTCGGCGCGCGCTGGGCGGCGCTGGGCGTGGATTTCGAGATGTACGGCAAGGAACATGCCACCAACACGGCGATCTACGACCGCATCTGTGAGGTTCTGGGCGGACAGAAGCCCAACCATTTCACCTACGAGCTGTTCCTCGACGAGAACGGCCAGAAGATCTCCAAATCCTCGGGTAACGGCATCTCGATGGATGAATGGCTGTCCTATGCCAGCACCGAGAGCCTGTCATATTTCATGTATCTCAAGCCCAAGACGGCCAAGCGGATGCATTTCGACGTGATCCCCAAGATGGTCGATGAATACCACCAGCAGCTGCGGGTCTATGCCACGCAGGACACGGCCCAGCGGGTCAACAACCCGGTGTTTCACATTCACGGCGACAAGGTGCCCGTCTCGACCATGGTGGTGCCCTTCTCAATGCTGCTGAACCTGGCCGCCGTGTCGAGCGCCGAGGACAAGGACAAGCTCTGGGGCTTCATCCAGCGCTATGCGCCCGAGGCAAGCCCCGAGGCCAACCCCGACCTGGACCAGGCGGCGGGCTTCGCGATCCGCTATTACAACGACTTCGTCAAGCCGACGCGCCGGTTCCGCCTGCCGGATGAGGCCGAACGCGCCGCATTGGAAGAGCTGATTGCCTGCCTGCGCGACGAGGCCCGCGCGCTGGACGTCATCGCCCGCAAGAACGCGCAGGAGGGCAAGGACACCCCCCTGCCGACGGTGGACTGGCACGACGACGAATTCCTGCAGTCCATCGTTTTCGCCATCGGCAAGACGCACGGGTTCGAGCCGCTTCGCGCCTGGTTCGCCACGCTCTATGAGGTGCTTCTGGGGGCCAGCCAGGGGCCGCGGTTCGGTGGGTTCATCGCCCTCTACGGGATCGAAGAAACCGTTGCCCTGATCGAAAGCGCCCTGCGCGGCGACCTGGCCGCGTGAAACCAAATCCCCGGTTCGTCCGTATCTACCATGGATCGGACAAACCGGAGGGTTCCCCATGCGACGCCTGCTGACTGCCGTTTTCCTGCTGGTCGCCGCACCCGCGGCCGCACAGGAGGCCGAAATTCAATCGGTGATCGAGGGCCAGATGCAGGCCTTCCAGGCCGGGGACCCTGCCGCGGCCTTCGAATTTGCCAGTCCGATGATCAAGGGGATGTTCGGCAATCCGCGCACCTTCGGCATGATGGTCCGGCGTGGCTATCCGATGGTCTGGAACAATGCCGAGACGCGGTTCCTGGAATTGCGCGAAATCGACGGCGCGCTCTGGCAGAAGATCCGGATCAGGGACGAGGCCGGCGGGGTCTACCTGATGGACTACCGCATGGTGCAGACGGAAAACGGCTGGCAGATCGACGGCGTGGTGGAACTGCCGGCCCCGGACGTGGGCGTCTGAGCGGCCCGCCGTTGCGTCGCCGGGGCTGACACCGTCACGGTGGGCCAAACCCATGTTTACGCCCCTGCCCTACCCCTTTGCCCAGCCACAGGGTTTCGATCGGCGCGGCCGGGAAAGGGGAAACATGAACAAGGTGATTACCGACGGGCTGGTGCTGATGCCACCGGCCTTCGCGGACGGGCTGGATGTCTGGTCCAGCGGGGACGGCACGCCCGGCTCGGACACATATGCCGGGTCGGGTAGCGGCGTCTTCGTTCCCGCCGACCAGGACTTCGGCGGTTGCATCGAGATCGCCAAGACCAACGCGGTTCAAAAGCTGCGCTACATGGGCGAGACGCCGATCCTGCCGGGCTGCTACCTGCGGGTGACGGCAAGGGTCAGGGCGGTCTCGGGCGCGCTGCCTTCGGTTCGGATTGCCGGCTTTCCGCTCTGGCCGGACGGTTCGGTTCTGAGCGGGGTGACCAAAGAAGGCCCCGAAACCACGCTGACCAATTATGGCGAGGTGGTCGAGATCAGCGCCATCCTGGGTACCGGCCCGCGCGGCGGGGTCGACATGGTCTGGTCAAAGGCCGGCTCGGCCCATATCGGCCTGGACCTGACCGGACCCAACGGCGGGCTGGTCCGGGTGGATGACATCCGGGTCGAGGATGTCACGCGGGCCTTCCTGCGCGACATGATGGGTGTCGTCGACGTGCGCGACTACGGTGCCGTGGGTGACGGCGTCACCGATGACCACGATGCCTTCGAGGCTGCCGACAGCAATGCCGCCGGGCGCGAGGTGCTGGTCTCGGCGGGGTCCTATTTCCTGGGCGACAACGTCACCATCCAGAACCAGATCCGTTTCGAGGGAACGGTGACCATGGCGGCCGAGCACCGGCTGGTCCTGCAGAAGAACTTCGACTTTTCCACCTATGCCGATGCCTTCGGCGACGAGGAACTGGCCTTCAGAAAAGCGTTCCAGGCGCTGCTGAACTTCTCGGATCACGAGTCGCTGGATCTCGGTGGGCGGCGCATCAACCTGTCGGAACCGATCGATGGCTTTGCCGCGGTGGTCAACAAGTCCGCCTTCGAGGTGCGCAGCGTGATCCGAAACGGCCAGTTGCAGCCCGACCCGGGCGCGGCCTGGGATACCGAGGTTGTCACGGCGCAGGCCAGCTATTCGATCAGCCGCGCGCGGACGCTCACCAATGTCGCCAATGCCACCTCGATCCCGGTCGGATCGCTGGTCAGCGGCAACGGGGTGGGCCGCGAGGTCTACGTCAAGGACGTGGACGTGGCCAGCCAAGAGGTCACGCTGTCCTCGTCTCTGTTCGACGCCGAAGGCACGCAGGAGTTTACCTTCACCCGCTTCAAGTATCTGCTCGATTTCACCGGCTTCGAGCGGCTTTCGGCGCTGGAGCTGGAAGACATCGACTTTCACTGCCGCGGCAACGCGTCGTGCATGATCCTGGCCCCGGACGGCCATTCCATGCGGGTGCGCAATTGCCAATTCAACAAGCCGAAGGACCGCGCCATCACCAGCCCCGGCAAGGGCTGCAACGGGCTGGATATCTTCGGCTGCATCTTCAATTCGAACGAACAGTCGCTGCCGCTGACCCGGCGCAGGACGCTGTGCTTCAACATCAACCACAACGACGCGACGGTCCGCAACAATCGCGCGGCGCGGTTCCGGCACTTCGGTCTTCTGGGCGGCAACGGCAACCTGATCACCGGCAATCACTGGTACCTGGGCGACGACGACTCACAGGGCGTGCGGCAGGCGGGGATCGTGCTGACCTCGCACAACAGCGTCTCATCGATCACGGCGAACTACTGCGACAACAGCTTCATCGAGGTGACAAACGAACACGACGCCCACCCCGACGCGCAGAACGAATACACCTTCGGCGGGCTGACCATCACCGGCAATATTTTCGTGTGTTCCGACGTGGCCCCCTGGTTCAGCTGGATCGTTTTCAAACCCTACGGGCAGAACCATTCGATCCAGGGGCTGGCGGTCACGGGCAACGTGTTTCGCACCTACAGCGGCAACATCGACCGGGTCGAACATATCGACACGACCTATGCCGGCATGGACTACAATACCATGCGCAACATCACCTTCTCCGGCAATGCCTTCAACGGCATCGCACAACAGGTCCGGAACCCCTACAGCGACGTCCATGTCCAGCAGACTGCCGACAGCGTCTGGATCGTGGACACGGGGTCGTTCCTGCCCTTCGGCGGCTGGACCCGCACGGTCGAAAGCGTCGAGCCGGTGCAGGCGATCACCGACACCTCCGGTCGGCCGGTGTTCCACCAGCCCTATATCGACCCGGTCAATGGGGCCAACACGCACCAGTTCCGGGTCGTTTGGCCCGAGCCGGTCAAGGGCAAGATCCGTTTCTGCGTGCGGATGGACAACCCGGCCTGAGGTCCGGCCCCTGCAACGGAAAAGGCCCGCCGGGCGGCGGGCCTCTTTCGCGTCCGACCGGCGTGCCGGTCAGATGTAGTAGAGATCCTTGAAGACGTGGTGCGCGATGCGATCGCGCGCGATGCCCATCTCTGCGAGGTCGGCATCGGACTTGGCCTGCAACGCCTCGATCTGGCGGCGGCGGCCTGCGCGCGACCCATGCGCCTCGGCAGCCGTCCAGAAGGCGCGGGCGAGGCTGCGCAGCATGTGACGCGGGCGCGGGGTGGCAAAGGATGTGTCGGTCATGTCGGCCATGGGAACCTCCGTATGGCGTTTGCTCGGGTTCCTCCCCCGTCAAGCTATAGGCTCTGACCGCCCTGCGCGCCACGCATGTTTGCGCATTCTCGCCATGCGCTGACTGCAAGCCGGAGCAGGGATGGCCCCTGCAATGCCGACGGCCGCGAGGGTCAGCGCAGACGCGCGCCCGTCTCGCCATCGAAGAACATCGCGTCGGCCGTCTCGAAATCCAGCGTAACGGTGATGCCCTCTGTCATCGGCGCGTTGTCGCGGCTTTCCACGATGATCCTCTCGCCGCCCGGCGGGATCAGGTAGTCGTAGGACACGCCGCCCAGACGCTCGCGGATATCCAGCCTGATCTCGCTTTCGCCCGGCGTGATCTTCAGGTGCTGCGGGCGCAGCCCCAGGTGCACCGGCTTGCCCTCGGCCGGAAGCGCGACGGGCGCCTCGATCAGGCGGTTTCCGAGTGACGGGACCCGCAGGCCGTCGCCCTCGACCACCCCTTCGATGAAATTCATCGACGGCGAGCCGATGAAGCCGGCGACGAACTTGTTGTCCGGGTCCTCGTAAAGCTGCATCGGGCTGCCGACCTGCTCCACGCGTCCCGCGCGCAGCACGACGATCTTGTCGGCCAGCGTCATGGCCTCGACCTGGTCGTGCGTGACGTAGATCATCGTGGCGCCGATGTCCTTGTGCAGCCGGGCAATCTCGACGCGCATGTCCACGCGCAACTCGGCGTCGAGGTTGGACAGCGGTTCGTCGAACAGGAACACCTCGGGGCCGCGCACGATGGCGCGGCCGATGGCGACGCGCTGGCGCTGGCCGCCGGACAGGGCCTTGGGCTTGCGGTCGAGATAATCGTCCAGTTTCAGGATGCGGCTCGCCTCGGCCACCTTCTCGCGGATTTCGGCCTTGGGGTGGCCGGTCATGCGAAGGCCAAAGCCCATGTTTTCCTCGACCGACATATGCGGATAGAGCGCGTAGGTCTGAAAGACCATGGCCACGCCGCGGTCGGCGGCGTCCACGCGCGTGACGTCGCGCGGGCCAATGTGGATCTTGCCCGAGGTTGTTTCCTCCAACCCCGCGATCATCCGCAGAAGGGTGGACTTGCCGCAGCCCGAGGGGCCGACAAAGACGCAGAATTCGCCGTCCTCAACGGTCAGGTCGATGTCATGGATCACTTGCGTGGGGCCGTATTTCTTGACGGCCTGTGTCAGGGTTACGCCAGTCATCGGGGTCTCCTCCTTGGGCGGTCAGTCCGGAAACTGCCAGTTCTCGGCAGCCCCGGCGATCTTCTGGGCGGTTTCGGTCAGGGCCGGGCGCAGCTGTGCCAGCCCGTCCAGCGTGTTGCGTTGGGTCGAGGCGGTGATCGACAGGGCCCCCATGACGCGGCCCGCCGACGACAGGATCGGAGCGGCGATGCAGATGATGCCCTGCTCGTGCTCCTCGCGGTCGAACGAGACGCCCGCGGCGCGGATCGCGGCGAGGTCCTGCGTCAGGGCCTCCGGCATTGTCAGGGTCCGGGCCGTGTGGGCAAAGAAGGACTGCATGTTCACCGCCTTCTCGCGCTCGTCGGGCGGCAGAAAGGCCAGCATGGCCTTGCCCACCCCGGTGCAGTAGCCGGGGCCGATCTTGCCCGCCTCGGAAAACATCTCGACCGGGCGGCGCGCGTTGCGCTTGTCCACGTAGAGCACCTGGCCCTCGTCCATCTGCGCGAGATGGATGGTCTCGCCCACCTGTTCGGAAAGGGCATCCACGTAGGGCCGTGCAATGGGCGCGAGCGAGCTTTGCTGCCAGGCCGCATGGGCAAGACGGACCAGGCGCAGACCCGGGGCATAGGTCTGCCGGGTCTCGTCATAGACCAGCATTCCCTGGCTGGTGAGCGTCTGAAGCAGCCGGTAGAGTGTCGCCTTCGGGTGATCGGATTCGGCCAGAAGCTCGGCAAAGCGGGCGGGGCGGCCCTTTGCGGCGACGCGATCCATCACGTCAAGCGCCTTGCCGACCGTGCCATCCGCATGGCCGCCATTCGTCGTCTGCCGGTTCATCTGCGCCCCTGTCCTCCCTTGCCCGGTCGTCCCGATCCGGCTGTTGACTTTCCTAACCCGAATCCCGCATAGTTTCAATAGTTGGAATTGAGTTCCATTATTTGGAATATTCCGGCGCTGCATTATGGGAGGACACCAATGCTCAAGAAAATCACTTCGGCAGCCGTTGCGCTGACGATGACCACCGGCCTTTCCGGCCCCGTCTTCGCCGAGGCGCATGCCGATCTCGAAGGCACCCTTCGCATCATCTCGGACATGTCGAACCCCGCCCCGCGCGAGGTCATGGAGGGCTTGGCGGCCGATTTCGACGAGATGCACCCGGACCTGACGGTCGAGCTGGATATCGTCGACCGCGAAGCCTGGAAGAGCCAGATCCGCAACGCGCTGTCGGCCAATCCGCCGGACGTGGTGAACTGGTATGCCGCCAACCGGATGGGGCCCTACGTGGAGTCCGGCCTGTTCATGGACATCACCGACTGGTGGGATGCCGGCGACTTCGAAGGGCTCGAGTCCGTCAAGGGCGCGATGACCATGGACGACAAGCAATGGGGCGTGCCCTACACTTACTACCAGTGGGGCATGTATTACCGCGCGGATATCTTCGACGAACTGGGGCTTGAGGAACCCGAGACCTTTGAACAGGAAATCGCCAACTGCGAGGCGGTCCTCGAGTCCGGGCGCAAGTGCTACACCATCGGCACCAAGTTCCTCTGGACCGCCGGCGGCTGGTTCGACTACCTGAACATGCGCACCAACGGCTTCGACCATCACATGGCACTGGCCCGCGGCGAGTTGTCCTGGACCGAGGACGAAGGCGTTCGTCAGACCTTCGAGAACTGGCGGACCCTGATCGACATGGGCGCCTTCATCGACGACCACCAGACCTACAGCTGGCAGGAGGCGCTGCCCTTCATGGTGGGCGGCGAGGCCGCGGCCTACCTGATGGGCAACTTTGCGGTGCCGCAGCTGCGCGATGCCGGGCTGGGTGACGATCAACTCGATTTCTACCAGTTTCCCGCGATCAATCCCGATGTCGATTTGGCTGAGGACGCGCCGACCGACACCTTCCACGTCGCCTCGGGCGCGCAAAACGTCGAGGCTGCCCGCGAATTCCTGAAATTCGTGACATCCCCGGACGTCCAGACCCGCATCAACGGCCCCGACGCGCTGGGGCAGCTGCCAGTCAACGCCCAGTCCTCGGTTGCGGATGACAAGTTCCTCCAGCAGGGCTTCACCATGCTGTCGGAGAACGCCACAGGCGGGATCACCCAGTTCTTCGACCGGGATTTCCCGGCCGAGATGGCTTCGATCGGCATGGAAGGCCTGCAGGAGTTCATGGTTTTCCCTGACAACCTGGATGACATCCTGGTGCGTATGGAAAGCGCCCGTCAGCGCATCTACGACTGATCCGATACCGGCCGGGGCCCCGCGACAGGGGCCCCGCGCCACCCGCATCCCATCCGCAAGCCCGCCAGAGGGTTTTCGCATGTGTTGCCCGCGGCCAAGTTGCCGTGCCCAGAGGAGACGCCATGACCTTGCCCACCGATCCGCCGACCCAGACCTGGCTGCAGCGCCACCGGATGATCATCACGCCGCTGATGTTCCTGCTGCCCGGCGTGGCATTCTTCGCGGTCTATGTGATCTCGCCGATCTTGCAGAGTTTCTACATCTCGACCTTCGAGTGGAACGGTCTTGGCAGCCTGTCCGAACAGGGCGAATTCGTCGGCATGCAAAATTACCGCGAGTTGATGGCGGACCGGAATTTCGAGGTTTCGTTGTGGAACAACGTCAAATGGCTCGTGCTCTACCTGCTGGCAATTCCCGGCGGGCTGTTCATCGCGCTGTTCCTCAATCAGACCATCGCCGGTATCCGGATCTACAAGTCGCTATTCTTCTTCCCCTTCGTCATCAGCCAGGTCGTTGTCGGACTGGTCTTTTCCTGGTTCTACCTGCCCAACGTCGGCTTGATGAACGTGGTTCTGGGCTGGTTCGGGAGCGAAGTGAACATCCTCGGCAATCCCGACCTTGCGACCTATGGCATCATCGCCGCCGGGCTGTGGCCGCAGACGGCCTATTGCATGATCCTGTACCTGACCGGGCTGAATGCCGTGGACCCCGAACAGATCGAGGCCGCGCGGCTGGACGGGGCCAAGGGTGTGCGGATGCTCTGGCACGTGATCCTGCCGCAGCTTCGGCCCGCGACCTTCATCGCCTTCGTCGTAACGATCATCGGCGCGCTGCGGTCCTTCGACCTGATCTCGGTCATGACCAATGGCGGGCCCTTCGGCTCCACCCGCGTGCTGTCGTTCTACATGTTCGAGAAGGCGCTGTCGGAATACGGGTTCCGCATGGGCTATGGCTCGGCCATCGCGGTGATCCTGTTCCTGATCATGCTGGTCTTCATCAGCTACTTCCTTTGGACGATGTGGCGTGACGAACGCGCCGCGCGACACTGAAGGGGAAAGGGCAAGACATGTTTCCGACACCCATCGAAAAACGGTCGCGCGCGGCGCAGATCACCTATCAATCTCTGGTGCCCCTGGCGCTGATCCTCTGGCTGCTGCCGCTGATCGCGGTGGCGCTGTTCTCGGTCCGGCCGGGGGTGGACTTTTCCAACGGCAATTACTGGGGGGTGCCCTCGTCCTTCGAGTTGTTCACCAACTACGGCATGGTCTTTTTCGAGAGCGACATGCCGCGCTACCTGTGGAACTCGGTGCTGATCACCGTGCCTACGGTGATCGGCGCGGTGGCGCTGTCGTGCATGACCGGTTTCGCGCTGGGCATCTACCGGTTCCGGGGCAACTTGCTGATCTTCTTCATGTTCATCGCGGGCAACTTCGTACCCTTCCAGATCCTCATGGTGCCGGTGCGCGACCTGACGGTGGATGTTGGGCTCTACGATACCAAGATGGGGCTGGTGCTGTTCCACATCGCCTTCCAGACCGGGTTCTGCACGCTCTTCATGCGCAACTTCATCCGCGCGCTGCCCTATGAGTTGATCGAGGCGGCGCGGGTCGAGGGCGTGAAGGAATGGCGCATCTTCTGGTATATCGTGCTGCCGCTGATGAAGCCCGCCATTGCCGCGCTGTCGGTCCTTGTCTTTACCTTCATCTGGAACGACTACTTCTGGGCCGTGGTCCTGACCCAGGGACCGGATGCGCAGCCCGTCACCGCCGGGATCACCAGTTTCAACAGCCAGTTCGTGGCGCAGTATCACCTGATGAGCGCGGGCAGCCTCGTCGCGGCCCTGCCGCCGGTGCTGATGTTCTTCCTGATGCAGCGCCACTTCATCGCAGGCCTCACACTCGGAGCCGTCAAATGACCAAACTCACCTTCATCGGCGCAGGGTCAACGATCTTCATGCGCAACATCGTCGGCGACATGCTGCACTTCGAAGCGCTGCGTGACGCCGAGATTGTGCTCATGGATATCGACGAGGCCCGCCTTGCCGAGTCCGAACACCTGGCGCGCCGCATGATCGCCACCATGGGCAGCGGCGCGACCGTGACCACCCATACCGATCAGCGCCGCGCACTGGCGGGGGCCGACTTCGTCGTGACCGCTTTCCAGATCGGCGGCTACGATCCTGCGACGATCACCGATTTCGAGGTGCCCAAGGCCTACGGTCTGCGCCAGACCATTGCCGATACGCTGGGCGTTGGCGGCATCATGCGGGGGCTGCGCACCGTGCCGCACCTCTGGCGCGTGGCCGAGGACATGACTGCGGTCTGCCCCGACGCGCTGCTGATGCAATACGTCAATCCCATGGCGATCAACACCTGGGCGTTGGCCGAAGCCTACCCGCATATCCGGCAGGTGGGGCTGTGTCATTCGGTGCAGAATACCGTGCAGGAACTGGCCCACGATCTGGGAATGGCCGAGGGCGATATCCGCTACCGCGTCGGCGGGGTGAACCATGTCGCCTTCTTCCTCCGGCTGGAGGATGCACAGGGTGTCTCACTCTATCCCCGTCTGCGCGAGGGGTACCGCGCCGGACGGCTGCCCAAGGCGCCGCTCTTGATGCCGCGCTGCCCCAATACGGTCCGCTACGAGGTAATGGACCAGTTGGGGTATTTCTGCACCGAAAGCAGCGAGCACTTTGCCGAATACGTGCCGTGGTTCATCAAGGCCGGCCGCGAGGATCTGATCGAGCATTTCGGCATTCCGCTGGACGAATACCCAAAGCGCTGCGTCGAACAGGTGGCCGAGTGGAAGGCGCAAGCGGCCGACCTGGCCCAACAGGCCAGCATGGCGGTTCCCAAAAGCCACGAATTCGCGGCCGAGATGATAAATGCGGTGGTCACGGATCAGCCTTTCACCGCCTATGGCAACCTGCCCAACCGCGGCCAGATCCCGCAACTGCCCCCGGGCGCGGCGGTGGAAACGCCCTGCCTCGTGGACGCCAACGGCGTGCAGCCCTCCGTGGTGTCGGACATTCCGCCGCAACTGGTCGCCCTGATGCGGACCCAGATCAACGTGCAGGAATTGACCGTCCGCGCGCTTGTGGACGAGGCGCCGGAACACATCTACCACGCCGCCATGATGGACCCGCACACCGCCGCCGAACTGGACCTGCGCCAGATCAGGGCGTTGGTCGATGATCTGCTGGCGGCCCATCACGCCGGGTTGCCCGCCTGGGCGCAAGTGAAGAAAGCGGCCTGAGGGCCAGAACGGACAAGGACCCATGACCAAGACAAGACGCAGCGCCGCCTGGTATGGCAAGCTCGACCGCGACGGGTTCATTCACCGATCCTGGATGAAGAACCAAGGGTTCCCGGACCATGCCTTCGACGGGCGGCCCATCATCGGTATTTGCAACACCTGGTCGGAACTGACCCCCTGCAACAGCGGCCTGCGCGAGCTGGCCGAGGGCGTCAAACGCGGCGTCTGGGAGGCCGGCGGTTTCCCGGTGGAATTCCCCGTCATGTCGCTGGGCGAGACCCAGATGAAGCCTACGGCGATGTTGTTCCGCAACCTGCTGGCCATGGACGTCGAGGAATCGATTCGCGCCTATGGCATCGACGGGGTGGTTCTGCTGGGCGGCTGTGACAAGACAACGCCGGGGCAGTTGATGGGCGCGGCAAGCGTCGATCTGCCCTCGATCGTCGTCTCCTCGGGGCCGATGCTGAATGGCAAATGGAAGGGCAAGGACATCGGGTCCGGCACGGATGTCTGGAAATTTTCGGAAGCGGTGCGCGCGGGCGAGATGACCCTGCAGGATTTCATGGCCGCCGAAAGCGGCATGTCGCGCTCCAAGGGGGTCTGCATGACCATGGGCACGGCAAGCACCATGGCGTCGCTGGTCGAGGCCATGGGCCTGTCGCTGCCCACCAATGCCGCGCTGCCGGCGGTGGACGCGCGGCGCATGGCGCTGGCGCATCTGACCGGCAAGCGCATCGTGGAAATGGTGGACGAGGATATCAGGCCCTCGGACGTGCTGACCAAGGACGCGTTCCTCAACGCGGTGCTGGCCAATGCCGCCGTGGGCGGGTCCACCAACGCAGTGGTGCACCTGCTGGCGCTGGCCGGGCGCGTCGGCGTGGACCTGACGCTTGAGGATTTCGAACAGGGCAGCGAGATCCCCCTGCTGGTGAACTGCATGCCCTCGGGGCAATACCTGATGGAGGATTTCTGCTATGCCGGCGGGGTGCCGGTGGTGCTGCGCGCGCTGGCCGAACAGGGGCACCTGAAGCGCGCGAAAACCGTGCTGGGGGGCGATATCGGCGCCTATGCGCAGGGGGCCGAGTGCTACAACACCGACGTCATCCGGCCCTACGAGGCCCCGGTCAAACCCGCCGCCGGTCTGCGGGTTCTGCGCGGCAACCTCGCGCCCGAGGGGGCCATCGTGAAACCCTCGGCAGCCACGGATGCCCTGCTGGAACACGAGGGCGAGGCGTTCGTGTTTGAAAACATCGAGGACATGAAGGCCAATATCGACCGCGACGACCTGCCGGTGACGCCGGAGACGATCCTCGTGCTCAAGGGCTGCGGGCCGAAAGGTTATCCGGGCATGCCCGAGGTGGGCAACATGCCGATCCCGAAAAAGCTGGTGCAGCAGGGGGTGCGCGACATGATCCGCATTTCCGACGCGCGCATGTCCGGCACCGCCTATGGCACCGTCATCCTGCATGTCTCGCCCGAGGCGCAGGCCGGCGGCACCCTGGCGCTGGTGCAGACGGGCGACCGCATCCGGGTCTCGGCCGGCACCGGGCGGCTCGACCTGCTTGTCGAGGAGGCAGAACTCGAGACCCGCCGCGCGAACTGGCAGCCCGACCTGCCCGATTACACCCGCGGCTATGCGAAACTCTACATCGACCACGTGCTGCAGGCCGACCGGGGCGCGGACCTGGACTTCCTCGTGGGCAAGGACACCCGCCCCGTGACAAGAGAGAGCCACTGATGAACACCGCCACCTTTCACGACCTCGACGGCGCCTCCGTCTTCATCACCGGCGGCGGGTCCGGCATTGGCGCGGCCCTGACCGAGGGTTTCCTGCGGCAAGGGGCGAAGGTCTCTTTTGTGGGCCGTTCGGACGCCAGTGAATTCGTCGACCGGATGGAACGGGATACCGGCAACCGCCCGCTGTTCGTGCAGTGTGACATCACCGACATCCCCGCGCTCAAGGCCGCGATGGAAAAGGCGGCCACGGCGAACGGCCCGATCCGCGCCCTGATCAACAACGCCGCCAACGATCAGCGCCACACCGCCGACGAGGTCGACGAAGCCTTCTGGGACTGGATGATGGCGATCAACCTCAAGGCCTATTTCTTTGCCTGCCAGGCGGTCCTGCCGGGCATGAAGGCCATGGGCGGCGGGTCCATCGTCAACTTCAGCTCGGTCAGCTACATGATGGGCAACGCGGGCTATCCGCTCTACACCACGGCAAATTCCGGCATCAACGGCATGACCCGCAGCCTGGCCCGGGAATATGGCCCCGACGCCATCCGCGTGAACGCGCTGGCGCCGGGCTGGGTGCTGACCGACAAGCAGCTCGAGCTTTGGGCCGAGCCCGAGGCGCTGGCCGCCCATATGGACCGGCAGTGCCTCAAGGAGCATCTGAAACCGCAGGACATCGTGGAAGCCACGCTTTTCCTGGCCTCTCAGTCCAGCCGCATGATGACCGGACAGGCCATGGTGGTTGACGGTGGCGTCGTGGTGACGGGGTAATGCGTGACGCGGAGGGTGACATGACACCGGAATGGCTTGCCGTGGACTGGGGCACGTCGCACCTGCGGGTCTGGATCATGGGGCCGGACGGCGCGGTGCTGGATCAGCGCCAGTCCGACCGGGGCATGGGCAACCTGTCGAGCGGCCAGTTCGAACCGGCGCTGCTGGCGCTGGTTGGTGACGCGCTGCCCCGGGGCGGCACGGTGCCGGTGATCGTTTGCGGCATGGCCGGCTCACGGCAGGGCTGGGCCGAGGCCCCCTATGCGGCGGTGCCCTGCGCGCCGCCGTCGATCGTATCGGCCGTCCCGGTCGAGACTGCCGATGCGCGTCTTTCCGTCTTCATCGTGCCCGGGATCAAGCAGGTCTCGCCGCCGGACGTGATGCGCGGCGAGGAAACCCAGATCGCCGGGTTTCTTGCCGACACGCCCGGCTTCGACGGGGTGCTCTGCCTGCCGGGCACGCACACGAAATGGGCGCACATCAGCGCCGGCGAGGTCGTGAGCTGCCGCACCTTCATGACGGGCGAGATCTTCGCGCTGCTCGAACAGGCCTCTGTGCTGCGCCATTCAGTGACCGGAGGCGACTGGGATGCCGGGGCCTTTGCGACGGCGGTCGAGGATGCCATCTCGCGGCCCGCCACCGTGGCGGCCGAGCTCTTTTCCATCCGTGCCGGAGCGCTGCTGGAAGGCACCGGGCCGGGACCCTCCCGCGCCCGGCTTTCCGGGCTGTTGATCGGCATGGAACTGGCCGGGGCGCGGCCCTACTGGCTGGGCCAGGATATCCGCGTGGTCGGCGCGGGCGGGATCGCCGGGGCCTATCATGCCGCATTGGCCGCCCAAGGTGCCAGCGTTGCCACCGTGGCCGGCGAGGGCATGGCCCTGCGCGGGCTGCGCGCGGCCCATGACACCCTGCGCGAGGCCGCCCAATGACCCGAGACATCATCGCCATCCTGCGCGGCGTGCAACCGCACGAAGCCGTGCCGATCACCGAGGCGCTGATCGCAGCCGGCATTTCCCGCATCGAGGTGCCGCTGAACTCGCCGGACCCTTACGACAGCATCGCGCGCATGATCGCCCATGCCGGCGACAGCGCGACAATCGGGGCGGGGACGGTCCTGGACACCCAGGCGGTTGCGCGGCTGGCCGGGATCGGCGCGGGGATGGTGGTGTCGCCGGATACCAACCCCGAGGTCATCGCCGCGACCAAGGCCCAGGGCATGGCGTCCTTTCCCGGGGTCTTTACCGCGACCGAGTGCTTCACCGCCCTGCGCCACGGCGCGGACGGCCTGAAATTCTTTCCGGCCTTCAAGCTGGGGCTCGACGGGTTCAAGGCCCTTTCGGCGGTGCTGCCCGATGCGGCCGCCACATATGCGGTGGGCGGCGTCGGACCGGCCGACTTTGCCGCGTGGCGTGCGGCCGGGATCACCGGCTTCGGGCTGGGCACGACCCTCTACAAGCCTGGATTTGATGCCGCTCGCGTGGGCGATCTGGCGGCAGAGGCCGTCGCCGCCTACGACGCAACCCGTTCCTGAAACCCGATACCCCCCGAGGCCCCATGCAGCGCACGCTTGGCACTTGCTACTATCCCGAACACTGGCCCGAGGAGGTCTGGCAGGACGATGCCGCCCGCATGGCCGAGCTGGGGCTGACCTGGGTGCGGATCGGGGAATTCGCCTGGGGCCGGATCGAGCCCGCGCCGGGCGATCTGCACTGGGACTGGCTGGACCGTGCCATCGAGGTGCTGGGGCAAGCGGGATTGAAGGTGGTCCTTGGCACGCCCACTGCCACGCCGCCGCGCTGGGTGGTGGACAAGCATCCCGACATGCTGGCCGTCGATGCCGAGGGGCGTCCGCGCAGGTTCGGCTCACGTCGGCACTACTGCTTCAGCCACGCGGGCTATCTTGACGAATGCCGCCGGATCGTCACGCTCATGGCCGAACGCTATCGTTCCAACCCCCATGTCGCGGCCTGGCAGACCGACAATGAATACGGCTGCCACGATACCATCCTGTCCTATTCCGAGGCGGCCCGATCGGCATTCCGCGACTGGCTGGCGCAGCGCTATCAATCGCCCGAGGCGCTGAACCGCGCCTGGGGCAACGTCTTCTGGTCCATGGACTATGCCAGTTTCGACGATGTGGATCTGCCCAACCTGACCGTGACGGAACCCAACCCGTCGCATGCGCTGGACTTCCGCCGGTTCAGTTCGGATCAGGTGGTGCGCTTCAACAAGGTGCAGGTGGATATCCTGCGGGCGCAGTCAAAGGCACCGATCGCCCACAACTACATGGGGCGGGTCACGGATTTCGATCACTACAAGGTGGGCGATGATCTCGATATCGCGTCCTGGGACAGCTACCCGCTTGGCTTCCTGGAAAATGTCGTCGGGGCCGAGGATGCGCACAAGCGCCGCTACAACCGCCAGGGCGACCCGGATTTCCAGGCCTTCCATCACGACCTCTACCGCGCCGTGGGGCGGGGCCGCTGGTGGGTGATGGAACAGCAGCCCGGCCCGGTGAACTGGGCACCCTACAATCCCGCCCCGCTGCCGGGCATGGTGCGCCTCTGGACGTGGGAGGCCTTTGCCCACGGGGCCGAGGCGATCTGTTATTTTCGTTGGCGCCAGGCCCCCTTTGCCCAGGAACAGATGCACGCAGGCCTGCTGCGGCCCGACAGCGCCGAGGCCCCCGCCATGGAGGAGGCCCAACAGGTCGCTGCCGAGATCGCCGAAGCGCCGGAGGTGCAGCCTGTGAAGGCCCCCGTGGCCTTGATCTTCGACTACGAGTCCGACTGGGCCTGGGAGGTGCAACCGCACGGTGCCGGGCTGTCCGGCTTCGGGCTGGCGTTCGACTGCTACCGCGCCCTGCGCCGGGCCGGGCTGTCGGTGGACATCGTCCGCCCAAAGGCCGCGGCGCTGACGGGATACAAGGCCATCTTCGCGCCGGGTCTGATGATCCTGCCCGAGGACCTCAAGGCGGCGCTTCTGGCCAGTGACGCTCAGGTGGTGCTCGGCCCCCGCGCCGGAGCGCGCACCCGCGACATGGCCATCCCGGCGGCCTTGCCGCCCGATCTGCCGGGGATCGACCTGCGGGTCGCCCGAGTTGAGTCCATGCGCCCCGACATGCCGCTGCCCCTGGCCGGGAGCGGGGCCATCTTGGGCTATCTCGACGAGATCGAGGGCACGGGCGCGACCATTCTGGAAACCGCGACAGGCCAGGCCGTGGCGCAACGCTTCGGGTCGCTGACCTATCTGGCAGGCTGGCTCGACGGGGCCGGGTTTGACAGGCTGGTCAATGATATCGCCGATCGCGCGGGGCTGGCCGTGCGGCCCATGCCCGAGGGCGTCCGCATCCGCGACACGGACACCGAGCGGTTCTGGTTCAACTACACCGATAAAACGGTACCGACCGAGGCCGGGGATCTGCCCCCCGCAGGGGTGCTGCGGCAGACCCTCTGAGCGGCCCCGTCTTGGGGCGGCGCGGTGGCCGGTTACCTGTGGCCCGTGTTTGCCCGCGCCAATGGCAGCCGGTGCGCGCCCTGCACCGCGCTACGCCCGATCTCGGCCCCGCCACGACGCGGCGGCTGAACACGGCCCCGCGCCCCTTCATTTGGACGGGGCGCGAGGCGGGCCACCGTGGCACCAGTTTGCCTGTGTCGCGGGGCTGGCGTTCGGCAGAGGATCGACTTGTCGGCATCGCAAACGCGGCCCCAGAAGGCCGGATGTGGATTTGGATTATGCGGGAATGACCCATGAAACATTGTATGCACCCCTTGATCACGGCGGTTGTCCTGGCGCTGCCTGTGCAGGCGGCGGGCGAGCCCAAAGTCTATCTGGAAGTCCTGCGCCTGACCGATCCGGCCCCCTCTGCCGATCTGGCCGATCCCTACACGGCGATTGAACTGGCGATCGAGCACCCCGGGATTTCGGGGCTTGCGGAGAGCGCACGCGTGACGCGCGCAAGCGACGATACGGGCAAGAATCTTATGGCCGGTGCAGGTCCCTTTGATCGGAATTTCGAGGAAGAGGGCTATTTCATGCGCCACCAAATCACCCATAACCCCGAAAAGGGATGGATTCGTGTGCCGCTGATCTTGCCAGGTCTTCCGCATCCGGATGCAACGCGGCTCGAGATCGGGATGGACCTGGATATCGACGTCATGGACGACGGTACGCGGAGTGTTCTGATCGAGGATGTCGATTTCTCTGAGGTTCCGGGATGGGGCGTGGAAGTGGATGTCGAGGGCGCGCGCATGACCTGCCGCGACGAGCGCCGCGAACGGCCGGAGGATGAACCGCTCAAACTCGTGTGCGCGATGCGCGAAGGCAGTCTGACGGGTGTCGAGGCCTTGACCGGCGGCGCCGCGCCCGAGCCCGCCGACCCGCGGGCGAACCTGGTGATCGCCGGGCCGCGCGATGCCGTCGATCTCGAGGTCACCCTGCCGCAGACGCGGGTCGAGGCCATGCCGGTGACGCTCCGGTTCGGCCTTGGCTTGCAGGGCCGTGGCGACTGAACCGCGCGGCGGGCAGGTCGCCAGGCACACGTCAGGATTTGACCAGACAAGACGACGGAGACATCCCGAATGCTTTTTTACTCCCTTTCCATTGCCGCCGCGTTGCAGGTCACAGCAGTCACCGACCTGCCCGATACGGCCCTTGAGGCGGGCACGCCCGGTGCGGCGCAGAACGCATCGCCGTCCTGCCCCGCGCCCGGGTGCGGGGCCTTGCATCTTGCCCAGGCCGCCGGCGGCGGCACAGATGCACCCTTTCAAATCGATCCCGCGCTGCGCGAAGAGGTCGTCGGGCTTGTCGCCGACACAATTGGGCTGCCCAAGGCGATGGCCGGGGACTACCTGCACGCGCCGCGTACTCTGCCAGGAACGGGGCCAGGCGACACGCCCGCGGGCGCCGATGCCCGCCATGCGGAGGTCTATGCTTTGCTGGACGACGACGGGCACGTTCTGCCGCTTTCGGTCCTCGAAGACACCGACGCGGAGACCAGGACCGACGTGTTCGATCCCTGTGCGCCGCTCTCGCCGGTGCCGCGGGGCACGCAGGCCGCGCGCCACCTCAAGGTCAGCGTCCTCAGCCCCGAACAGGCCGAGCTGACCCTGGTTCAGGTCGACCTGTTCGACATCCGGACAAACCTGATCGAACGGTCGGTCATCGGCCGCACCAACGGATCAGGACCGGCGAGCCGGGCCGCGGCCATGGCGCAAGCGTGGGAGGAACTTGGCCCGGTCGTGCGGCCGCCACGAGACCGCCAGCCGCAGACGGTGAACGTGGACCCGCCCGCCGCGCCAGAAACCTGCAGGGTGCGCATGACCGTGTCGCCCGAAGACTTTACCATGACGCATACGCCGGACGGCGATTTCACCGAATACAACCATCCAGGGCCGGGCGCGACCTATATCGGTACGGATCGCATGGCGATGCTGGATCCCGGCGGACGGGGCTGGGTCGAATTTCCCAGTTATATGGGCGAGATGATGCGTGGCGGTCCGGAAGAGGCCGGACCGATGGACTTGTTCGATCCGGGCGAAGTCGATGAAAGCCTCTACATGGCACGGATGCCGCGATACCTGGTCGAGGCGCTCGGGTGGCAGCGGATGCTGTCAAATCGTGCCCGGCTGGGCATGGAGGACGACGCGGCGTTCGATCTGGACACGCCCTGCCCCGATGCCCAGTCGGGCTGCGCAAGTCTGCGCGTGCGCTTGCAGGACGGCGCGGATTCCTTGACCTATTCGGGCACCATTCTTTATGATGCGCGGCGCCGTGTCGTTCGCCTGCCGCTCGACGATGGAAGAGTGATCGCCTTTTCCTATGGCGACCTCGACATGGGACGGCCGCCGGGCTGGTGACGATGTTCGCGGATCATTGGACCCGCCGCGCCTCGTGTTCAAAGGGGATGGGTCGCGGGGGACCATCCTGCCTCCGCGGGCGCAGGATGGCACGATGCGCCTGGCCGAAATTGCGATAGTTGACCATCAGGGTGATCAGGCCGCGAAACATGGCCGGAAATCCTGCGCGCCGGGCGCAGCGGTTGCGATAACCATGTCGCGCGCGCGCGCATCCGCGTCGGCTGGCCCTGCGCGTGTGGCAGGGGCCAGTACGATGGCGAGCGCGCACCGAGTGGCGAAAGTGGTCGGCAGCATCGTCGAAGCTGCGAAAAGCCATGGCTTCAGCGTCGCAGTTTGATATATTCTTCGACGGACCGCCCAATCCGGAAGAGCGGGATTTGGAAGACAATCTGCCGATCGTCGAAAGGAGTCGTGCCGTGGATCGACCCACGCAACGGTGCGCACGTACGCCCATGAGGTTGTCAGCTCGAACCGGCGCGAGAACTGGCGGCCGGCATCGGGCCCGGGATCGGGCTGCGGCTGGAGGCGGCGCATGACAAGGGGTTGCGCGGCGCTCGGGTGGTGTTCGATTTCCCGGGGGCCGAGGCCGCACCGCGGCATTACGCGGACTTTCGCCAGACGCTGGTCGAGGCCGCACCTGACGAGGGCACGCGGCGGCGCGCGCTTGATATCCTCGCGCGGCTGGGGATGGCCGAGGCCCGCGTGCATGGAATCGATCTGGCCGAGGTCCATTTCCACGAAGTGGCCGATTGGGATTCGATCGCCGATATCCTGCTTGCAGGCTTTCTGCTCGAGCGCGCGGGCGTGGCGACGGCCAGCGCCTCGGCTCTCCCCGTGGGCAGCGGCCGCGTGCAGACCGAGCACGGTCCGCTTCCCGTACCGGCGCCCGCAACTTTAGAACTGCTATCCGGCGCGCCCATGGTGGACGATGGCCAACCCGGAGAACGCGTAACACCCACGGGGGCGGCGATCTATGCGCACCTCGCTCCGTCAGGGCACCTACCCGCAGGACAATGGGCGTCGCAGGGCGGAGGATACGGGTTGGGCCAGCGGGCGTTGCCTGCAATAGCGAATGCGCTCCGCCTGGTCGTCTGGTCTGCGCAGGGGTCCGAGCACGATCGGATCGGCGTCATCAGCTTTGCCGTGGACGATCAGACCCCGGAGGATCTCGCCGTCGGCCTGGACAACATCCGCGCGACCGAGGGCGTTGTCGATGTCCTTCAGATCAGCGCACTGGGCAAGAAATCACGCATGACGGCACGGATCGAGGTTCTTTGCCGGCCGGGCCGCCTCGAAGAGGTGACGCAGATCTGTTTCCGGGAAACGACGACGATCGGCCTGCGCATGTCCTGCGAGTTGCGCACGATCCTGCCGCGGCACAACGCAACCACGGATCATGAGGGCCGTTCCTATCGTATCAAGACGGTCGTTCGTCCAGATGGGGCCAATACGTCAAAGGTGGAATCGAATGATCTGGCCGACATAGAAGGCGCAGGCCGCCGGGAGGCCCTTCGGCGAGGGATTCAGGACTGACGCCTTGCCGACGACGGCGGAATATGACCGTTTCGCCCCCACGGCTTGATGTCCGCCACCCCTCGGCACAGGCTCCGCGCAAGAGTGCTGTACGCTCCGTGGAGCGACACGCACATCTTTGCTGAGCTGGCAGCCGGCCTCGCCGCTGAGCACGGTGCGAAACAGACGATCTATTCGCCCCCGAAGGCCCACCGGAAGGCGGCCGCAATGGGTTTGATCTCAATGACCAACGATCGACCGTCTGGGCGCGGTCGCCAAGAGCGATGCTGCGGTGTCACCATGGCCGTACTTGCGGTCGCACGAACGCGGCGAACGATCACCTGCGCACACCGACCGGCGGCATGCGACGGCAACGTGATCGGTTATCGCACGGATGTCCGGCCAGAACGGTCCTGTTGGGGAAGAGCGGCCTGGCCGGACAAGGTGCCGATACTGCAAAGTGGTGCGCGGAGCGTGTCAACGACCCCCCTTCGCGTCAGCGAACGCTCCGAAGAACGCCACCGTACCGTCATTCATTCGCCATCACGCCTCAACGGCTCGAAAGATTTTCAGTCATGCATTGGTTTCTGTGACCTGCGTGAACGCGCGCCAGGCGAACGGAACAGACCACGACGAAAGGACAGGTCGGCAAGATGGCCTGTCCTTTTTGCTTGCCTTTTGTCATGACCATCGGTTTGAGGGCGAAACGAAAGATTTGTTCTGCCATCGCGAGGACCTTGCTAGGTGACACCATGGCCGGGTGTCCCCGATGCAGGGCCCGGCGCGTACCATCAACCAAAGAACTTCTAAGGAAAAGCGTCATGTCACAAAAATCCTTGGCAATCCCCTTCGTTCTGGCACTTCTCGGCACGATTGTGTTGTCGTGGTCGGACCCGGTGTCGGCCGACAATGCCCCCGTGGTGCTGACGGTCCAGGTTTCCGAGACGGCCGACCCGATTGAACTGACCGATGCCGACCTGATGGCGATGGATCAGCAATCCTTCGTCACCTCGACGCTCTGGACAAAGCAAGACCACCAGTTTTCCGGGCCATCGCTTCACGACGTTCTGGTCGAGAGCGGAGCAGAACCGACCGTTCCGGTCAAGCTCATCGCGGCCAACGACTATGCAGCGACCCTGGAGCCCGAGATGATCGGGGAAGAGTATCCAATCATCGCCAACAGGATCGATGGTGCGCCCTACTCGATTCGCGAGAAAGGGCCACTTTGGGTGATGTTTCCCTTCGACAAGGGTCCCGAATACAACACCGAGTTGCATTACGGCCGTTCGGTCTGGCAATTGACGGACATCGTGCTGGAGGCCCCCGGCACCCCTTCGGAGTCCGGCGCCTGATCGAGGGGCCAGCGGACCATGGTGACATTGCAGCGGATCGGTGCGGGCCTTGCGCTCGTCCTGGCCTTTGCCCTGCTGGTGGGGCTGGGCCAGCAGCTATCGAGAAAGATAGACCACTTCGCCATGGCCCGCTCCGACAGTGACGCGTGGAATTTCGCCCAGGTCGAGGTCGCTTACAACCGGTTCGAGATGGCCGTTCAGGACGGCCTGATCGAGCTTCAGGCCAAGGGGCGCCTGCCTGCCGCGGCGCAAGCCGAGATCCTCGAACGGTTCAACATCTTCTACGCGCGGGTTGATACTGTCGCCGAACGTTACGGGATGTTCGCGCGCCAGGACTCCGTCGCGGAGGCAATGCGAGACCTGCAGGATATGCGGGACGGCCTGACCGTCCGGATCGACGACGGCCGCTTTGTCACGGTCCCCGAGTTGCGCGACCTGCTGGCCGAGATCAGCGCCGCACGCCCCTCGATCCGCGCATTCGCACTGGACGCGATGCTGGCCGCGATCGAGGATCAGGAAGTCCAGCGCGAAGAGGTTCACGCCTCTCTGCGGACGTCGTTCCTGACACTCTCCGTTCTCATTCTGCTCTTGCTGGTGCTGGGTGGCATTCTTGTTTACCTCTGGCGGTCCCTGGGCAAGAAGAACGCCTCGGAACGCGACCTGACGGGCTACCTCGCAAAGGTGCTCGAGGTTTCGAGCGATGGCATCATCGTGGTGGACCGAACCTTGAGGGTCGCCGACGTCAATCGCACGGCGGAACGGATTTTCGGTCAGGACCGCGCGACATTGCTGGACCGCGACGTCATGGCGGAAATGTCGCCCCGACACGGGCGCGCCGCCATGGCGAATCGACTGCACGCGCTGCTTGAGCAGACCGATGATGCGAACAGCGAAATGCGCCACATGCCGATCGTCGCGCGCCGAGGTGACGGGACGCTCTTTCCAGCCGAACTGAACGTGGTGCGTGTCCGCGACCAGGCGCGTCAGAAGGTCCTTGTCGGCTTTGTCCGCGATCTGTCCCGGGAACGGCGCGCGCGGCGCAGAACCCGGCACGCCCTGGCCCAGGCCCGGAGCGATGCCGCCGCCAAGCAACGGTTTCTGGCAACGATGAGCCACGAAATGCGCACGCCATTGCACAGTATCGTCGTCGCGGCGGACATGGCCGAAAAGGTCGATGGGCCGGGAGCCAGTCGGCAGTATCTGCCCAAGGTCCGCGCAGCTGCGCAGACCGCCCTGCAGCAAGTTGAAGACGTGCTCGAGGTCGCCCGGAACAGTGTGGAGGCGGGCCGCACCGCGCCCGAGACATTCGAGGGCCGCGCGGTGGCGCATTCGGTCTTTCTGCAGATGCAGCCCCTCGCCGCGGCCCGTGCGAACAGGTTGGTATTCGACTGGACCGTGCCGGCGATGCTGCACGGGATGCCGCGCGACTTGTTTCGCGTCGTGCACAACCTGGTCTCGAACGCGATCAAGGCCACCGAGGGCGGCACGGTGACGATCCGCGCCTCTCAAAGCCACACGACCGGCCACCGTGAACTTGTGCTCGAGGTCGCCGATACCGGAGCGGGCCTCAGCGAGACCGAGGCGGAACATATCTTCGCCGACCATGTCTCGGGGTTTCGCGTGCAGGCCAGCCCGGGCACGGGACTGGGGCTGGGGATCGTGACTAGGGCGCTGGACAACCTCGGCGGCCGGATTTTCCTGAACAGCACCCTCGGTGAGGGATCGGTGTTCAAGGCGGTCATCCCCCTGTCGGAGAATGAGTCGGCCCTGGATGCGCCACCCGTGCCTGACGAGCAAGAGGTGCCGGAGGCCCGCTCAACCTCGGACAACGGGGCGATCCGGGGGACAACGGTCCTGCTGATCGAGGATCACGCGACCAACCGTCAGTTGCTGGAAGGCATGCTCGTTTCGCTGGGCTGCCATGTCACGACCGCGGACGACGGGGTGAAAGGGCTTCAAAGCGCCACCGACACCCCCTTCGACCTGATCCTGACCGATCTGAACATGCCAGGTCTGTCCGGCGAAACGGTCGCGCGGTGTCTGCGGCATGCGGGCGTCTCCGGCAACGCCTGCATCGTCGCGGCGACCGCCAAGGCGACGCTGTCGGAGGCGGACAAGGACAGCATCGCCGCCGGCGGCATAGACGCATTCCTTTTCAAGCCCCTCGACAGCGCCCGGCTCGAGGCCGTGATGGCGGAGGCCATGGCGGAACGTGCTCTGTTCCCGGACGACAGCGAAGCGCCGTCCGACGATGGCGACACGGTGAATGACCCCGGCATATTGGCCCGGGCCGTGCGCGATCTGCAGGATGTGCGGGCTGTGATGCCGGCCGATGCGCAGGCCGCCGACGCGGAAGAGTTGGGCGCCCTCGCCCGCAAAGCCCATCATGCTGGCGGCGCATTGCTGGTCACGGGACACCGGCGGCTTGGCCAGGCCCTGCTTGAGCTGGAACGCGTCTGTGACGCAGGCGATCGCGAAGGCCTCCACGGCATGGCCATCGTGGTCGCAACCGAGATCAACCGGTTCATCGTCCAAGCGGTTGACGCGGCCCCGTCATCCTGAGCAGACGACGGCTTCCTGCCGACGACCACGAAAGGATTGCGCTCTATCCTATGGGTGCCCGGATGACCCTATAGTTTGCGCGCAGTCCGGCGCTGGCCATGGCACACTACACCAAGTTCAGTACACAGAGGGTGCAGCTACGATGTTCAGCATTTACGACGGTCCGGATGCTCGCTGCATCCTGCTCAGCAAGCGATCCTCCCTTGTGGCCGGCCTGCAAGACGCGCTCGAGCAAAACGAGGCGGAACTGACCGCCATTCAGGACTACGCGGCACTCGAAAATGCACTGGCGGCCGACCCCGGCATCAACTTCGTCATGATCGACCTCGACAGCCATGCGAGCGTAAACGCACAGATCCCGTCGCTGCAACGTTTGCGGCGGCTCTATCGCGACAGGCCCACCATCCTGCTGTCCGCTGATTTCACGACGAACGAGTTCGGCACGCACCGCAAGATGCTTGGCGACGTATCCCTGCGGGTGCCGGTGCTGCACACGTCGCTGGAAATCGCCTTGCTTCAGGCGCCGGTCAACAATCTTGAATGGTGCGCGCACCTTGACGCAACGTCCTCCGGCGCGGCAAAGGTGGCGGCAGAGTAACACACGACGGGTCACGCAGAACGGTGGCGCGTCCCTTCAAGAGTGGTGTGCGAAAAGGACGATTGGCTCCACGTTCAGGTCGATGGGCGGCGACAATGCTCGTCGCAGGGCTGGGGCGCCGTTACAACAGATTCGCCCGCGAGGCCACGATGACAGCGTGGGCCCTGTTGCGCGCGTCAAGCCGCTGGCAAATTGCGCGCATTTTCATCTTGACGGCCACTTCGCTTCGGCTGATCTCGAGCGCGATTTCCTTGTTCGTTTTTCCCTCGGCCACAGCCCTGAGGATGTAGAGGTCCGTCTCGCTCAGTGAGGCATCCGCCACCGGGGTCGCCTCGTCACGGCGCGACAGCGACATGGGAACGAATTCATTGCCATCATGTATAAGTTGCAGGGTCGTGGGCAGGCTGCGTAGCTGCTGCGATTTGGAAATGAACCCTTTCGCCCCCAGGTCGATGGCCCGCCAGACGAAATCTGCGTCGCTGGTGCCCGAGAACAGCACAACCGAGCCTTTGGGCACCGCGTCGATCACCTGTTTGACCGAGCGCAGCCCCTGCATGCCAGGCATCGTAATATCGAGCAGGACCAGAACTGCGTCATTCCGGTTGGGCCGCAGCGCGCCGAGTGTCCCGTCAAGAGATTCGGTCAGGCTAACCCGGAAACCCCCGTGCGCCAGAAGCGTACTGCGCAACGCTTCAGCGATCATCCGGTGGTCGTCGGCAATCAGAACGTTAATGCCCTGCGTCGGGCTTCGGTCGCTCTCATTCTGCTTGTAGGTGTCTTTCGTCATGTGACCTTGGTCCACCGCCATCTTTTTGTACGGCCCTGATCCAAGACCTTGATCGGGACGCGCGACCACGACAGTGTCAATTCCTGTGTCATTCGCCACCTCACCCGCTGGCGGTGGATACCGCACCCTACCCGCGTGTAAAGTAGCGATCTGCCGTGTCTCGGCAAGCCCCCGATACTTAAAGCGCCATCTTTCACATACTTTTGGCACGAGGAGGGTCCCATAAGTCGGTCACAGATGCGGTCGCGCAATACCCTGGACCGTCTCTGTGCCGCGAGGCCCGACGAAGACTGGCGACACGTTGCGGGATGTGCAAACCCAGTCCACACGCCCCCTGACCCGAAGATGCAAGCAGTCACTCGACGTGCCCAGTATCCCGTCCAACCGATGGGAGGGCGTCCATTGGCCACCAAAGTTGCCGACAATTGCAGCCGGATGGGTCTGTCGGAGCCCGAATCGAGGGGAAATCGTCGGCAATGCGTGATGACACGTTGCCCAACCCGGCATTGGAAGGAAGCCCCGCGACATTCCAGCCAGAGATGACGATCCGCCGATCAAGCACCAAGCTGACGCGGCGCCATTCACGGGCGGGACCCTCGCCTCTTCACCGACACATCCCCGTCCTGCTCCAGTGACATCGGCGGGTAAGTGCTGCGCTTAGGGGCAAAAACGGGTGCGTTATTTCGACAAACCGAAAAACAAACGACACATTAAATCGTAAGCGTTTGAAGTGGCGGACCGAGGAGCCGGTAAACCCACGTCCAGGACTGTCCATCTCAAAACATCATATACACGAAATATACATTAAAACAGTTACTTAGATGTTTGCGTTGTCCATGCCTGTCTGCTACTGACTTCTGACAGCCACGGTTTTTGAGGGGCTATTGAGGGGCTGGGATTTGGTCAGACAGCGGGGCGAACATGAATGTTGAGGCAATGCGGGGGGTGAGGTCATGGTAAAGGGACTGCACCTTCTGACGGTGAAGCAGGTCGAAAGCGTTAAGCCTGGCACCACGCTCAGTGACGGCGGCGGGCTGACGCTGCGATGCGGGGCCAAGGGCAACACGCGGTGGGTGCTGCGCTACAGACCTGGGCCAAAGATGAACCAACGGGAAATGGGTCTTGGGTCCTTTCCGGCCACAACCTTGGCGCAGGCGCGCAAGAAAGCCGCGGCAGCGCGTGACATGGTAGCAGCGGGGCTCGACCCTATCGAGGAGGCCCAGCAGGCTGCAGAGGCCGCCAAAGCGGAGGCGCAAGCGGCTCAAGCCGAAGAGATGACGTTTGGCCGCTACGCGGACGAGATTTTCCTGCCAACGGTTCTGCCCAACTTCAGCAACGCAGCGCATATCCAGCAGTGGGAAGCGACGTTTCGCAAACATGCTGCGAGTTTGCGCGCGCTGCCCTTGGCCAAGGTGACACGTGATGATGTGTTGGCCGTGTTGCGCCCGATCTGGACCACGAAAAGCGTCACAGCCACGCGCAGCCGAGAGCGTTTGGAGCGGCTGTTTAGCCATGCCACGCAGAATGGTTACTTTCATGCGGATAACCCAGCTGCATGGCGGCAATTTGATGCGACCCTGCCTGCGCCGCGCAAACTGACCCGTGGGCACCACGCCAGTATCCCACATGATGAAATCGCACCGTTCATTGCGGAGCTGCGCACCCGGCAGGCGGAGAGCACTGCGGCTTTGATGCTTGAATGGATTGTGCTGTCGGCCTGCCGAACGGGGGAGGCCCGTTTTGCGACCTGGGCGGAACTTGACCTGAACCGGATGGTGTGGACGATCCCGGCCGAGCGTATGAAGATGCGGCGCGATCATGTGGTGCCGATCACGGAACGCATGGCGGTGATTTTGGAGGAAGCCAAACGGCGGCATGGGCGCGATGTTGTGCCGGAGGACTGGCTGTTTCCCGGTCCACGCAAAGGTAAGTCGCTGTCGGAGATGGCTGCGATCATGCAGCTCAAGCGCATGAACTATGGCCAGTACACCGTGCATGGATTGCGGGCCACGTTCAAAGGCTGGGCCGCCACCTGTACGGAGTTTGCGCGTGAACTGATTGAAGAGCAGCTGGCGCACCAGCTGGGGGCTGTAGAGCGGGCTTACATGCGGGTTTCTGCGGTTGAGCGTCGCCGTCCGATGATGGAAGCCTGGGCGTCTCACTTGGACGGCCAAGACGCCACCACGGGGGCGCAAAACGTGGTAACGATGCATACAAGCAAGACGGCATAGCGATAGCCGCGATATTTTTACAGGGCTTTCACATCTCTAATGGCGCTACATGTTGACAGCCTGTGGTTCTAGCTGGCAATATGTAGACAGAAATCAAGGTGACATTGCCAACCACCTTGGCAACGCTCATGTCAAAGTGTCACGCTTTGGCCGTTGTTCTAAAGATCGTGCACGAGCGCCGGCTTACTCGACGTGTACGGAAAACGCTTGGGTTCAAAAGTAACCCAAATTCTATGGGACAGCAGCATGAAACCGCGTTCTCCCGGTGCCGCAACACCGCGGACACTCCCTTCGGATATCATTGAACATTCCAGCGATGGGGTCTCTCAGCGCCCTGAAACAAGTCGGCTTATACGTTTGCCTGAAGTGATAGCGCTTTGCGGCTTGGCGCGCTCGACGATCTATCGCGACATTCGCAACGGGGTATTTCCGGCCCCTGTGAAGCTTGGGCGTTTGTCGGTCTGGTTGGAGCACGAAGTCCACCAGTGGATCGAAGACCGCATCGAGGAAAGCCGGGCTGCGTAGAGGGTAGCGGCGGCTCCCGGAGGACCCGCCGCCCATGAATGTCTAAAGCATGCGTAACCCGAAGCGAAGCGCATAGGCTTTTAGACTTATCCGACAGTGATTAGCTCACTACACAACAGCGATATTGGTGTACGCCCGTATCGCAAATCATCTTGGAGCGACACCATGACACGCATGGGTAGTATAGAAGATTGGGACGCCTGGATCAATACTGCAGAAGCAACGGGTGAAGACCTGGTCATGCTTAAGGCTGGCCACAAAGGCCCGCACTATGACGACTGGCAGAACAAGCAGCTCAGCATTGTCACGCTGCGGGAATGGGCCAAGAAAGGCCAGGACGCCGGGCTGAAATGCGCGCGTTTCCCGACGTTGGACGTGGACTGCGACAACCAAGAGGTCGGGGAAAAGGTGCGGGACTTTTTCCGCCAGAAAAATCTTGAAGGGTATTTGGACCGGCGGCGGGATGCCAAGGGCGTCTATCGGTTCGCGGCCATCTTCCGCACCGAGGAGCCTGCGCCCAAGCAATCCCGCGCATACCGGTTTTCCGATACGGGTGAGACCTTCAAGCTGGAGTTCCTGGGCGACGGGCAGCAGGTAAAGGTGATCGGCACCCACGACACGCCAGAGGGCGGGAGTTACTTCATCGAAGGCGGGCCAAGGGATTTGGCCACGCTGCCGGAGATCGGCGGGGCCGATCACCGCAAGCTGATCCTCGATGAGCTGGAGGCGCTATTGATTGCCGCCTTCCCGACGCTGGAGCGCAAGTCGAGCAGTTCGGGTCAGGTTGGCGCACGCAGGCACAAGAAAGCCGCGAGCCCTGCGGATTTGGACCCGGCCAACCAGACGTGGGATGAAAAGCGTGTGCGCGAGCTGGTCGCGGCGCTGCCAGCCAACGACTTCGAGGATTACGACGACGCCGTCAAGGTTTGCGCAGCGATCTGGGGCTCAACCGGCGGTGCTGAGTTTGGCTTGGAGATTTGGCGTGAGTGGGCTCAGGGCGGTTCCTGGGGTGCCGACAATGATGATGCCTGGGTGGAAAAGCGTTGGTCGTCCTTCACCGAGTCTGCAAGCGCGCTCAAGGAGCTGCGCGGTCTGGTCGTGCAGTATGGTCATGAGACTGGTGATCGGAAAGCAGCCTATGTAGCCGCGCGTGATGTTTATGCGGCACTGGAAAAGACGCCGGGCTGTTCTGTTGACGAGGTCTTGGCTCAGCAGGGCATTGAGGGCGGTGGAACCAATGAAGAGATTGTGTCCCTCAGCAACATTCCCTCGCGCGACGATATTGATGCTGATCCGCTGGGCGTGGGTGTAAATTGGCCGACGGCCACTCGTCCCAAGCTGCATGAATTTGGTTCGTTGACGGACGCTCTGTCCGGTATGGTGTTCCGCGTGGAAGACGGGACGCTCTACGAGCGTGCAGCGCTTGTGCCTCAAGGTGGGCGTGGATGGCATGCTGCAGCAGGCGTACTCAAGGCGCAGTTCGGGGGTGCATCCGAGTTGGACTACACCGTGCCAGGCAAAAAGGATACGGATCCCCCCATCACCAAGACCCAGCCGTTGCACGACTATCTCGCAGCGCAACCCGGCATCCTGAGGGTGGATACCTTCGGATACTTTCCGGGGGCGCCGGAACTCTATTATGATAGCTACAGGCGGCTGGTACTCAACCAGTGGCGCTGCCCCGAAGTAACCAAAAATGCGGTTATATCAACCCGGCAGGGTAAGCTGGTCGCAGATGATGACCCCTTGGCCAAATCGTTGTTTGGCCAGCTTGCACGCGTGCTGTTCGAGTGCATGGCGCCAATGGACAATAATTGGGAAGAGTTTTGGAACCTGTATCTTGATTGGGCGGCCGTCGTTGTCGGCGCGCCGTCGGTGAAGCCAGGGCATCATTACCTGATCACGGGAGGTCAGGGCATTGGTAAATCCCTGCTCGCTGAGATCATCGCGCGCTTTGTTGGGTCAAAAAACCGGCAAGACGTTTCCGCTGATGCGCTTTCCAACGGGTTCCAAGACTTCTTGAAAGCGCGTTTTATCACCGTGGATGAGCTCTACGTTCTATCTGGTGGCAAAACCAAGGCAGGTCACTCGGCCTATAACACCATGAAAACCTACATGGCGAAGACGCCGGATGAGCTGAACCTTAATATCAAGACCAAGCCCAAGGAGACGGCGGCCAATCTGTCGGCGTGGCAGCTGTCATCCAACAGCACGGCCCATGACCTTAACCTCGATCACGATGACCGCCGGATCGCAGTTGTGGCCTGCGAAGGCATGTCCAAAGACTTGAAGGCGAAGGCGCAGAAGGTGTGTCATCAGCTCGGTGAGCTGAAAGATAAGGGCTACACAAAAGCTTGGGATAAGCAGATGGCAGAAGCCTTTGCTGCACGGCTCGCCGCCGTGTGGGCTGATAAAGCACGGTGGGACGCCGTACTGGGGCAACCGCCTAAAAGCAATGCCAAGGCAGAGATCATCAGCGAAAGCTTTTCTCCACTGGCGGCGCACATCTATGACTGCTGGCAAAATGATCGGTTTGCGGACATCACCTCGCAGGCGGAAATCGTGAACGTATGTAAGAGCACTTGGCAACAGCCTGCTCCCAATGTGCTAAATGCGCTCTCAGCGCCAAGAACCGTGGCAAAAGCCCTCGAAGAGCTGGGAACGGTCACGAAGAAAAAAGTCCGCGTCTGCACTGGTGCGAAGGGCACGGCCGAGTCGCAGGTGACGATTGTAGCGTTTCCAACCATCCTGAACGAACTGGACGCCGACGTGACTCCGTTGGAGCGAGACCGAGCGCTGAAAGCCTGGCAAGAGGAATGGTCAAACAAGAGCACTGCCGAGTGGCGCGGGAGTTACGAGGCGTGTTGGAAGGCATTTGACGACCGGACCTGACGCTGCATGGAGGCGTGGCCAAGCCGCACCGGCTTGGCATGTGCGAGTAGTGTGAGGGTATGTGCGAGTAGAGGCACTTCTACCCTCACACTTTTTTAACAATAAAAACAGATACTTACGCATTTTTTACGGGTGATGTGAGTGTGGGAGTGTAAATTCCGCAGGTTGCCGTATGGTAAGTAATATAAGACGTATACTTTCATTCCCCATGCTTTAGGTATTTTACACTCCCACACTCACAAGACCCCGTAAAATGCTGATATAAAACGACAAAAAGATGTGAGGGTAAAGTATTTTTACTCGCACATCACACTCCCACACTCACATCCGGAAAAGGAGAAGGTGCCTGCCCATGCGCCCGCAGCATCCAGGGGTTCAAACGCACAGCGCATTCAGCTCAACGAGCTGTCCGGCCCAGGCCAAGGGACGTGCGGCTTAGGGTAAGCTGACCCGCACAGCGCGGCTTGGCCAACAAAACAGTGCGGACCCCTGGCGCTCGGCATCCCAGCCGGTCAGCTCCGCTAGGTCCCCGCCGCCTGCAGCACAAACACCGTCCAAGCATCCGGCAGCCCTGTGGTCGGCAGGTTCGCCTGCTCTTGGAAACTGGCCAGCGCCTCTGCTGTTTGCTCGCCGTAAACCCCGTCTGCACTGCCCGCTGGCAACAGCTCACGCGCGATCAGGCGCTCTTGGATGGCTTGCAGCACCGAAGGGCGGATCCGCACAACGGCTTCGCCCCTGTTGAGCTCAGTTAATTCGTCTTGCTCGGTTACAGCAAGCGGGGCCAGCGTGGCGAGCACCGAGGCTGTGACCGCCTCTACCTGCGCCTCCGTGTTGCTGGCGCAAACCCGTGCGACCACCGTGGCCAGTTCATTGACGTTGGAATAGGGCAGCACGTCCCTCACAGTTCCGTCTGCCCGGTTGGCATGGCTTGCGTAACCCGACAGCCACGCCACCAGCCGCGCTGCTGCGTCATTGCTCTGCTCCCCTTCCAGAGCGTCCACCAGTATCTGACAGCTCAAGGAGCCCATGCCACGCACCACAAAGCCCTGCGCATCCTGCGCGCCCCCCGTGGTGCCGGTGGTGGCCAGCATTGCGGTCAGGGCAAGGGCATGTCGTCTGCGGGTCATGTGGGTCTCTCTTCTGGTCAGGTGGTCTTGGTCAGCTGAGGGGTGGTCTGCACCGTTGCGCGTTCGCTACGCCCCAGGTGTGGGGTTCATCCCCTCGTAGGTGATCAGGTCGGCCAGCTCTGGTGAGGTGAGGCTCAGCGACATCGGGTAGCTCATACCAGGCAGCACTTCCACATCGTAGAGCTCGCCCACATGGCCATCGATGCGGAACCAGTCCACGCAGCTGCCGTTGGAGAGGTCGATGATCTGCACCCCGCACCAGGGCTCGCTATCAGCCTTCTTCAGCCGCTCATCCAGCTCCAAGCCCTCGAACCGCTTGTAGCGCGGTTTGGACAGGCCCACGAAGGCGAAGTTGCCATGGAAGGACAGGCCGCGCAGGAAGCCGGGGCAGAAGGCGCGTGGCTCGAATGTGCCCTTGCCCTTGTCCAGCCCGGCCACCACGCCCAGCTCGCCCGTGCCGGAGTTCAGCACCCAGAGCTCGCCGTTATGCAGTCGGGGTGAGTGGGGCATCGACAGCCCCTCGCAGACGATCTCGTTCTTGCGAATGTCGATCACCACGCCGCCATCCGCGCGGCGATCCCGCCAGCCGTCGATGGTATCTGACCGGCTGACAGCCGTGGCATAGGCGGGCGCGTCGCCATCCATGGCCAGCCCGTTCAGGTGGCAGCGGTCTTCATTGACCAGTGCGCTGATGAACGGCGGCTGCCAGACGGGCTTGAAGCTGTGGCGGGCGTCGGTGTTGGCGATGCAGTTGAACCGCGTGTTCACGAAGACCGGCTCGCCCTCGGCGTCGAGGCCAATGTCATGGGCGTCCAGCGCCCCGGTGAAATGCGTGCGACGCGGGACGAAGCAGGCGTCGAACATGTTGTTCACCCGCTCATGGGGGGCGAGCACATTCTCGAAGCGGATGACGTGGAAGGCCCCCGTCATGGTCAGCTGACCGTTGCTGTTGATGCTGAGCCCCATCGGCTTGGGTTGGGCCGACTGATGCAGATGCGCGCCGCCGCCCGGCTGGACGCCCAGCATGTAGAGCAGGCCCGACTGATAGGACGAGAAGGCAATCGAGAACTGCGCCTTGGCCATGCGTGGCACCAATCCCGGCGACATGCTGTAGGACACCGCCGCTTGCCCGGTATTAGGCTGCTCAGCCTGTGGGGCGGTCTGCGGCGTTGGCTCTGCGCCGTTTGCTTTGGCTTTGCCCTTGGCGCTTTTGGCCGGTGTGGCGGTCGTCTTCTTGCTCATCTTCGGTCTTTCTGGCGACTGTTAGGGTGGCCGCTGCGTGAGGTGGGGTCTTTACGGCATGGGCCAGCTGCGTGTCCGGCCCTGAAATACGCAAGACGGCGATGATCGCCGCCTTGCAGGTTTGGTCTCTATCGGATGTGGGCCCGCGTTACCACTGCATCCGCCAGCCTGCGGAAACGGCAATCGCGTCACCGTCCACGCCGTTGAAGGCTTCACGGTAGGAGACTTGGCCAAAGACATTGCTGTTCTCGGTCGGCTGCAGCGAGAAGCCGCCGCCAAGCTCCAACCAGTCGCCAGTACCGCTTTGCGTCACATCGGTGCCCGCCACAGTGGCTGTGCGGCTGCCTTCCAGATCGTGCAGCACCTTGCCGAAGCCGAAGACCTTGCCAGCGCCCCAGCTCGAACCGGTCACGTCTTGCTCCACGGTCAGGCCAACCCGCGAGGTCAGGGTCTCACGGTCTGCAAAGCTCACCACGTTGCCAAGGTTATCGGTGAGGCTGCCATCGCGCATCTTGCCCCAGGACAGTTGCGCTTGAGGGACCAGCGTGGTGCCGCCCTGCAGCTCGATGCGTTTGCCAACCTCGGTGCTTGCGGAATAGACCACATCGTCATGGTCATTGAGCAGCTCACCACCACCTTGGGAGGTGGCGTCGATAGAGACGAAGTCCACGGCGGCATTACCGTCCACATAGAACCCGTCATTGCCGAACCAGGTCAGGGACGCGGCCATGCCAAAGCCTTCGGCGTTGAGCGAGGCGGTGCCCACCGGGTTGCTCAGGTCAGCATAGGTGGCCCCGTAGCGTAGGTTCACGCCACCGACCAAGTTGCCCCCCGCATGATCCCCCAGGATCGTGCCAATCCCGGCTTCCAGACCC
Source organism: Roseovarius halophilus (ex Wu et al. 2025) (assembly GCF_047086965.1). Lineage (NCBI taxonomy): Bacteria > Pseudomonadati > Pseudomonadota > Alphaproteobacteria > Rhodobacterales > Roseobacteraceae > Roseovarius > Roseovarius halophilus (ex Wu et al. 2025). The sequence continues at coordinate 37,440 of NZ_JBKOTX010000001.1, forward strand.
CAGCTGTCGGCTTCCAAGGACGTGCCTGCCGAGGAATTGTCCGGTGTGATATCGGCAAAGTCGCCCCAGGTGCGCATCCACGGGCCAACCGATTGTGCCACAGGCAGGTCAGCATCGCCTTGGGTGCTGAGCGTCGGGCCAGTTCCGCCTTGCACCCGCGCGCCCAAGCGCTGCTGCAGCGTCTCGGTGCGGGCAAAGCTGTTGAGCACGACGCCCGGCATGGCCTCAAAGACGGCACCGGTGGTGCCGATGGTGCCATTGTTGCACAGGTACCAGTTGTCGTTGGCGGTATCATCGCACTGGCCCAATGACAGGTCATAGGCGATAGCACCGACTTCAACAGGAGCGGCCAGGACAAAGGCGCCTGTATCGGATGCACCACCAACCGTCACCACTTCGATACCAGTCGTCGTCTCGCCGCCTGCGCCGCCACCAACCGAATTGATCGCCAGAGCCGTGGGAGCCCCGTCGAGGATCACGTCGCCGCTGATGTCCAGCCGGTCTGCGGCAGAGCCATCACCGCCCAGCACCACGTCCAGCTCGACTGTGCCGCCATTGGCGACGAAGTTGGCCGACGCCTGACCGCCGCCGTTGCCGATCTCGAACACGTCGCCCGCACCCCCGTCGGTCAGACGGACCGTGCCGCCCGCGTTGTTGCGGAAGGTGTCGAGGTTGTTCAGCCAAGGCGTCTCGTCCGCTTCATCATCGCTCGCCGCGATGATCAGGCCCTCGTTCGCCACAAGGCTGTCGCCGGTCGTGTTGAAGTTACTCGTCGTGCCCGCCAGTTTCCAGGTGCCTGCGTTCGTGAAGGTGTTGGAGTTGGTCAGGTCCACCGAGCCCGTTACCGTGCCGAAGTTGTTCACGATCACCGCGCCGTTGGGGGCAAAGGCCGCAATCGCGACACCCGTCTCCGCATCCGTGCCGGAGACCGAGACGCTGCCGCTTTCGGCGATTGTGATGGTGACATCTTTACCACTAATAGCAGCAATTCCCGCGTACTCGGTCCCCGTAATGTCACCTGTTGCTGTGATGTTCACCGACCCTGGACCGAAGTTCGCGGCATATACCCCCAAGCCACCAGTGACATCTGCAACTGAGATATTAATATCGTCATCTTCGCCTGGCGCAGGTCCGCCATAACTTGCGTTTATTGCTTCATCAGAAACGCCTGGCACAGGTCCGCCATAACTTGTGTTAAATATTGCACCAAAAACACCGACGATCCCGCCCTCAATTGAGCTGTCTGTTGCTGTGATTGTAATAGAACCGGCTTCAGAAAGCCCAATAATCCCAAAACCGGAACTCGATGAAACCAAAGCGTTCGGTTCAAGGGTTATGCTAGTATCACTATCCACTGTCTTGGCGTAAATGCCTCCGCCAAATACACCATCTTGCGCCGTATTTGATACATTACCGCCAACCGTAATTGATAAATCACCTGCGCCTACACCTGTTTCAGCAAAGATTGCTTCATAATCAGCACCATTGGTGCTGACACTTCCACTAGCCTCGATAGTGAGGTCCCCAGTGCCATAATTTTTTGCGGCAATAGCATTCGTTCCACCCGTCACATCGTCATTCGCAGCAATGGTCAGGTCTTGCGTCGAGTTGATGGAGTTGTTCGCATAAATCCCGACGTCGGACGTCCCGATTACGGTCCCGGTCGTGGTGATGCTCAGCGCGCCACTGCCGTCGTTGTCGGCGTCAATGCCGGAGCTCCCACCGGTGACGTTGTCGACTTCGATGGTAAGGTCAGTGGAGTCCTGCGAGTTGTACGCATAGATGCCGTCGCTGGTCTCACCCATCACCGCGCCACTGGCCATGATGCTCAGCGCGCCGCTGCCTTCATTGTCGGCCTCGATGCCGTAGCTCCCACCGGTGACGTTGTTGACTGCGATGGTAAGCCCAGTGGAGTTCTGTGAGTTGAAAGCGTCGATGCCGTAATCGGTCTCACCAGCCGTCACCGAGCCACTGGCCATGATGCTCAGTGCGCCACTGCCGGCGTTGTAGGCGAAGATGCCTTCGTCGCTACCCGTGACGTTGTTGACTTCGATGGTAAGCCCAGTGGAGTTTTGTGAGTTGAACGCTTGGATGCCGTCGCTGGTCTCACCCATCACCGCGCCACCGGCCATTATGCTCAGCGCGCTGCTGCCTTGGTTATCGGCGAAGATGCCGTAGTTCCCACCGGTGACGTTGTCGACTTCGATGGTAAGGTCAGTGGAGTTCTGTGAGTTGCGCGCGTCGATGCCGTCAAAGGTCCCGCCCCCCGTCACTGCGCCACTGGCCGTGATGCTCAGTGCGCCACTGCCGTCGTTGTCGGCGAAGATGCCGAAGTCGCCACCGGTGACCTTGTTCACTTCGATGGTAAGCCCAGTGGAGTCCTGCGAGTTGTACGCATAGATGCCGTCGCTGGTCTCACCCATCACCGCGCCACTGGCCATTATGCTCAGCGCGCCACCGCCTTCGTTGTCGGCGTAGATGCCGTAGTCGCCACCGGTGACCGCGCCGCTGGCCGTGATGCTTAGCGCACCACTGCCGTCGTTGTCGGCGTAGATGCCGTAGTCGCCACCGGTGACGTTGTTGACTTCGATGGTAAGGTCAGTGGAGTTCTGTGAGTTAAACGCGGCGATGCCGTCTTTGGTCTCGCCTGTCACCGCGCCACTGGCCGTGATGCTCAGCGCGCCACTGCCGTCGTTGGCGGCGCGGATGCCGTGGTTCCCACCGGTGACGTTGTCGACTTCGATGGTAAGGTCAGTGGAGTTCTGTGAGTTAAACGCGTCGATGCCGTCTTTGGTCCCGCCCCCCGTCACTGCGCCACTGGCCGTGATGCTCAGTGCGCCGCTGCCGTCGTTGGCGGCGCGGATGCCGTAGTCGCCACCGGTGACGTTGTTGACTTCGATGGTAAGCTCAGTGGAGTTCTGTGAGTTATGCGCATAGATGCCGTCGCTGGTCTCACCCGTCACTGCGCCACTGGCCGTGATGCTCAGCGCGCCACTGCCGTCGTTGTCGGCGTCAATGCCGGAGCTCCCACCGGTGACATTGTCGACTTCGATGGTAAGGTCAGTGGAGTTCTGTGAGTTGTTCGCCAAGATGCCGTCATTGGTCTCGCCTGTCACAGCCCCACTCGTCGTGATGGTTAGCGCGCCACTGCCGTTGTTGACGAGGAGCATGCCGCGGGTGCCCCCTGTGACTTTGTTCGCTTCCACGACGAGCTCAGCACCAGCGTTACTTGCAAAGATGCCAATATAGCTCTCGCCTGTCACAGAGCCACTAAGCGAGATCGTCAGTGCGCCGCCGGCATTAATGGCGTGGATACCTCTTTTTCCGCCCCTCAACGAGCCACTAGCCGCAATACTCAGCGCGCCGCTTATAGTGTTGTTGATGGACTGTACTCCGTAGTTGCCCCCTGCAACGTCCCCTGTAGTTGTGAGGCGCAGCTCACCGGTGCCGCTATGTTCCGCAGAGATTCCATCACCGGCTCCATTAATCATGCTGGCGTAATTATCGGTAAACGTTGTGTCCCCTTTTTCTCCACCGCCGGTCGTGATGGTAATTGCATCTCCGGTGCTATCAGACGTATCCACCGAAAATCCGTCCTCCGTGACGAACTCATCGGGGCCATACAGAGTTTGCGTGTCGGTTTGGCTACCAGACAGCACTGTCTGCGCATAAACGCCGCGCCCATAGCTCAGCCCGATGACGGCGCTGAGGGTGGTGCCCATCAGCAGCGCACCGGCCCGGCGGCGGGCTTGGGTGCGCCGGGGCTGCGCGGCGTAGAGGGGGACAATACTGGCGCTGCGCGAGTTTTTCCTGCTCTGGCTCATAACTTTCTCCGGAAATTATCACAAATATTTGGACAAATATTTGGAACGTGCTTGCCAGATTCTGTAGGAAAAGCAAAGTAGCCAAGTCCTAAGCGTGCAAAGCAAACGTGGTCAGTTGGCTTGGGGTGATTACATCGATTGCTTCGTGACCTATGTGCAATTAAATATGGCCCAAAATGCTCACGACCCTATCCCCGCATCATGGACCTGACCGCCGTTAGGGATGGCCAAAATCACTTGCGGAACACTAAAGATACTGCCGCACAACTTATGCAGTTACCCGAAGATGGCGCTGATCGGCTTTGCCGGATGTAATGCATACAAAGGCGCGATCTGTTCCAGCTGGTGGAACAGAAGGGGCTGACCGAGGTGTTCCGAGGCGACCCCCGTCGAGATCGCTAGCGAACGCGGCTTCTACACCTCGACCAACGAGGTGGCGGCCTATACCGAGCTGAACCGTGCCACGGTCACGCGTAAAATGAAGAAGCTTGTGGATTTGGGCAGCCTCGAGCGGGTCGAGTGCGACAAGTGGCACCTCAAGGATTTCGAGCATGGCGAACAGGTGCCGGCCGCCATTATGCTGCGCGAGCTGCTTCAGAACTACATGGCCATCACCAACAAGCTGGAAGCATTGCTGCCGGAAGAGGTGGTGCCAGTCATGCAGCAGACCCTGGCGGACCTTGGGCCTATAGAGGCCAAGGCGCTGTTGGAGGATGACGTTGCGTGGAAGATGAAGCGGGGGTTGGAGGTCAAGCATTGAGCGTTCGCGATCTTGACCAATGGCAGACCTACAGCTTGGCCATGCGCTGATCCAACCTCGCTGAGCTGTACGCAGGCCACGCCATACAGCTCATCGTTTCTCGTCGCGTAATAAGGTCTGTATCCGAAAATTTGGTCGCGCGGTCATACAAGGTTTTCTCACCGCAGGTCGGGGGTGTCCGGGGGGTAGCATGGGCAAATGGCCACAGCCTGCGACCAGTTCATTCAGCTCAGTCGCTTTTCCCGCTTGGCTGACAGCTTGGCCAAGGGCCCTAGGCATGGCTAGCCTATAGTGCACTCAGCCTGCAGTCTCTTGGATACAACCCCCGTGGCGTCAGTCGCCCCCGTGGCCACCTCCGGGGTCTTTGCCGGCGTCCCGGTCAAGCGCCGCACGTAATGCGCTCGGGTGCGTTTTGAAGCGCCCCCGTGGTGGCTTGAGCTTTCCCTGCAGATACCACCGGCCTGCCGCCGGACAGCTCGGGTTGCGCTGAATGCCTTCGTGATGAACGCAGCGATCCGATCCGCGCACGACCGGCAAGCGGCAGCGCGTTCCGTCGCGTTTTTCAGCCGTGCACCTAGGAGCGTTTTGATACCCCTCCAACAGCTGCTCGCGTGAGGCCCGCTCCGGGTAGTTGCCAAGCGCCGCCCGCTTGCGGCCTTTGGCACGCTGCTTGACGGTCAGCTGCGCCGCCTTGGCGGCCGCCTGGTGAAATGCCTCTCTGCTCAACGGTCTCGCGCGCAGGCGCTCCGGCTCCGGTCGGGGTGGTTGCTCAGCTCTCTGGGTCATACCCAGATTATACTCCAACGGTTCCCTTGGCGCGAGACCCTGGTGAGGGGCCCGGTGCTCCCAGCACCTGCAGATAGGCTCCCAAGCAAAGAATCCTGAGGGGCTATTAAGGGGCTAGATTTGAAATCTGACTCTAAGTCATTGTTTTTATTGATGTTGTGGCGGACCGAGGAGGATTCGAACCCCCGACCCCCTGATTCGTAGTCAGGTACTCTATCCAGCTGAGCTATCGGTCCACTATTGACCGGGGAATTAGACGTGTCGGGCGGGCGACGCAAGGGGGGCAAATGCACAAAGGCCAAGTTTTCTGTCGCGTCTCGCAAGAGGGCGCGGGTCATCCGGCATCCAGCGCGGCTTCGGCCTTGGGCAGGCAGATGGCGAAGGCCGTGCCGGTCTCATCGGTGTGGCGCAGCTCCAGCCGGCCGCCGTGGCCGCGCACAAGTTCGGCGGCGATGGCCAGGCCGAGGCCCGAGCCGCCGCGCCGCGCGCCGCCCTGGAAGGCCTCGAACAGGTGTTCGCGCGCCTTCTGCGGCAGGCCCGGGCCGGTGTCGGAGACGTGGATCCACCAGGCCTCTTCGTCCTCGCCGGCGCGGATGTTGATCTCGCCGGGCTGGCCGTTGGCGGCGATAGCCTGGCGGGCGTTGCGCACCAGGTTGCTGAGCACGCGGTAGAGCTGTTCGCCATCCGCCCGCACTTGCATGCCCACGGGAATGTCGGCGGAAAAGGAAATCTCGGCCTCCGTCTCGGCCAGCCGCTCGCCGTCGAGCACGTCCTCGACGATATCGCCCAGCGTCAGCCGCGACAGCCGCGGCGCCGGTTCGTCCACCCGCCCGAAGGCCAGGGTGGATTCGCACAGATTCACCGCCCGGCTGATCGAGCCCACGAGCTTGGGCGCGAGGCGGCGCACGGTGGGGTCCTCGGAATTTTCCAGCCGGTCGGTGAACAGCTGCGCCGAGGTCAGGATGTTGCGCAAATCGTGGCTGATCTTTGATACTCCGCCGCCAAGCTGCGCCAGCCGTTCCTTCTGCTTGAGCGCCCCGGTCAGCTGAGTCTGCAGGCTGGCCAGCGACTCCTCGGCCTCGCGCAGTTCGACCACCGAGGAATTGGGCGTGATGACCGAGCGCGCATCCTCGGGGGCCTGGGCGTAGTGCTGCATGTTGCGCACCACGCCCTTGATCGGCTTGACCAGCAGAACCCGCACGGCGAGAAACAGCAGCGTTGCTGTCACGATCGAGATCACCGCCGAGAGCAGCAGAATACGCAATCCGTAGTCGATCATGGCCGCACGCAATGGCGCGGTCTCCATGGTGACCTCGATCAGCTGCCCGCCGCCGCGCACTGGGTTGCCAAGCACCCGTATGATCCGGCCTTCGGCGTCCCAGAGCCGGACCATGGCATCGCGAATCAGCACCCAGGCGGCGGGATCGCGCATGTCGTAGGTGGCGTGGATCGGCGCCGGAATGGGCGAGCTGAGCGCGAGTTGCCGCACCTCGTCGCGCCGCAGCACCACGTTGAACACGCCCGCATTGGTTAGCAGCTCCTCTTCCAGGTCTTCGCTGATCATGTCGTCGGCCAACAGCGCGAGCGAGGCGATCTGAGCCCGCTCCAGCCGGGTGAGGAGGTAATCCTCGCGAAAACGCGCCACCGACGGCACGAAGATCAAGACCTCTGCCAGCATCACGAAGATGGTGGTCAGGATCAGGAACCGCCCCGAAAGTGTGTTCAACAGCCGCATGCCTGCACCAGACTACGGCAGAAACTTTTGCACAAGCCGGACCAGCCGTTTCACCGTGTCGTTCTCGAAGAGCCTGGGGCCAAAGTAATTGCCCGCGGCGCGTTTGTTAATCTCGCTGAAGGTGGGATAGGGCAGAACCGTGCTGGAAATCGCCGACATCTTGAGGTTGTTGGCGATGGCCATGGCCCACATGGCGATCAGTTCGCCAGCCATGGGCCCGACGATGCTCGCGCCCACGGGCCGCCCCTTGACCACCATGACCTTGATCCGGCCGGCCGTGCGGCCCTCGGCCACGGCACGGTCGTTGCTGGCGAATTCGGCCTCGGCCACCTCAAGCTTGGCGCCGTGGGCCGCGCGCGCCTGCGCCTCGGTCAGGCCCACCTGGGCAAGCTCGGGATCGGTATAGGTGGTCCAGGGGATGTGATGGGTCTTTTGCCTGGCAGGCAGCCCCAGCAGCGCCGAGCGGATCACGACGCCCGCATGATAGCCCGCGACATGAGTGAACTGCAGCCCCCCGGCCGCGTCGCCCACCGCGTAGACCCGACGGTTGGAGGTCGAGCGCAGCGTGTCGCCCACCTTGACCCCGGACTTGTCCCAATCAATGCCACCGGTGTCGAGGTCCAGCCCCGAAACATTGACCTTGCGGCCCACGGCCACCAGCAGATGCGAGCCGGTGAATTCGCCCTTTTCGGTCTTCACAGTGATCAGGCCATCGGTTTCGGAGACCTTGCTGGCCTGCGCGCCCTCGACAGTCTTGATCCCCTCGGCGCGCAGCTTGTCCAGCACAATGGCGGCAAGCTCGGGGTCGTCCTTGCCCAGCGCCTTGGCACCCTCGATCACCGTGACCCTGGAGCCCAGCCGCCGATGCGCCTGCGCCATCTCCATGCCGATGGGGCCGCCGCCGATCACCAGCAGGTGTTCGGGCCGTTCGCGCAACTCGAAGATCGTCTCGTTGGTGTGGACGGTGACATCCGCGATCCCGTCTATGGGGGGCACGAGAGGGGAAGACCCCGTCGCGACGACGAAGCGGCGCGCGGCGATCACCGTGTCGCCTGCCTGCACCTCGGTCGGCGAGATGAAGCGACCATAGTCCTGTATCACCTTCACCCCCAGCCCTTCGAAACGTTCGACGCTGTCGTGCGGTTCGATGGTGGCGATGACATTTGCCACGTGGTCCTTGGCGACCTTGAAGGCGACCTCCTGACCCGCCTTGGCCCGCTTGCCCTCGGACAGGAGCGCCTTGGAGGGCACGCAGCCATAGTTGAGGCAGTCGCCGCCCATCTTGTGGCCTTCCAGCAGGACAACGTCAGCGCCCATCTGGGCCGCGCCGGCCGCGATGGACAGCCCGCCCGAACCGCCGCCGATGATGCACAGGTCAGTCTTGATACGGGTCATGAATCAAAGCCCCTTCTTGCCGCGCAGGGCCTTGAGGATAACAGGCAACAGCGCCAGCGCACAAAGCCCGAGGATCGGAAGCAGAATCTGCGACTCAAAAATGATGCCCAGGTTCGGCGTCTCGCCGCGCGAGAAAACCTCGCCCAGCCCCGCCCCCACCGAGGTATAGACCACCGCGCCGGGAATGATGCCGAGGAAGGTCGAAACCACGAAGCGGCGCAGCGGCACCTCCAGGAACGAGGGGATCAGGTTGGCCAGGAAGAACGGCACCGCCGGCACCAGGCGGATCAGGAACAGCATCGACCACTGGTTCTGGTCGATGCCGTCCTTGATCTTCTTGACGGTGCCTTCCGCGCCCTCGAGCTTGCGGCCCAATTGCTCGCCAAAGCCCCAGCGCGCGGCCTGGAAGATGCCAACCGCCCCGATGGTGGCACCGGTGACATTGAACAAGGCGCCGGGAAAGATGGCAAAGAGGAACCCGCCGGTCAGGGTCATGACCGTGGCCCCGGGCAGCGAAAAGGCGACGATGAGCGCGTAGAGCAGGACGAAGACCCCCGCCGTCACCAAGTAGTTCGCGTCGCGGAAGGCGATCAGAGCTTCGCGGTTCTCGGCCAGCGCCTGAAAGCTCAGGTAGTCGCGCAGGTAGACGGCGCCCAGCGCGGCCACCGCGAAGATGACCAGGATCGGCAGGCGTTTCAGCCAGGGGCGGCTTGGTGTCTCTGTCATGTCGCGCACGTCGGGCATCCTCTCTGGCCGGGAACAAGCGTGGGGTATAGATGGCGCAGCGGCGCGGCGCGCGATAGGGGGGTCACGCCGCCTTGATGGGCGGTGAAGGTTTCGTTGGAAATCCGTCGGCCGGCACCCCGATCTGTAACATCCCGGGCCGGTCACGCCGGGTTTGTTGCAGAAAACCCCCGGCTGCCGCGTTGACAGGTGGGCGGGCGGGCTCTAAACGATGGGCTTCGAGATGTGACCGGGGCTCGACACCCTTACGGGACTCGCCCCCAAGACCGGAGTTGTCGCGATGAAGCGCACGTATCAGCCGTCCAACCGTGTTCGCAAGAACCGTCATGGTTTCCGCGCCCGTATGGCCACCAAGGCCGGCCGCAAGATCCTGAACGCGCGCCGCGCCCGCGGCCGCAAGAACCTGAGCGCCTGACCGGCCGCCAGGTCGGGACGGGGTCATCATGACCTCTGACAATAAGACAACCGCCCCGGCCCACGCTGCGGCGGTTTCCCTTCGTGTGAACGGCCTCAAGAAACGCGCCGATTTTCTGGCCGCAGCCCGGGCCCGCGTGGCCCATTCCAAGGGGTTCGTGCTGCAGGCCCGCGACCGGGGCGATGATGGCCCGGCCCGCGTCGGTTTTACCTGCTCGAAGAAGGTCGGCAATGCCGTGGCCCGAAACCGCGCCAAGCGCCGCCTGCGCGAGATCGCCCGGCTCGAATTGCCGGACCAGGCCCGCCCCGGCTGGGACTACGTCCTGATCGGACGGCGCGAGGCCACCGCGACGCTTGATTTCAGGCGCCTGCGCGACGATCTCGGAAAGGCCCTGGCCGAGGTGCATTCATGACACCACCCGCCTATATCGTCTCATTGCCCGTTCGGGCCTATCGGCTGATCTTCAGTCCCTGGGTCGGGCATGGCTGCCGCTATCAGCCGACCTGTTCCGCCTACGCCATGGAGGCGCTCGAGAAACATGGCGCGCTCAAGGGCAGCTGGCTGGCCATGCGGCGCATCGGGCGCTGCCACCCCTGGGGCGGGCATGGCGTGGACAACGTGCCGGACTGATTTCCGGCCGCACCGCGTCGCACCGCAAGACTCCCATTCCATGGCAAAGGACCAGGTGCCCGAGGCGCGACAGACCTTGTGCGCGGTGAATGTGCCGGAATGGCCGCATGAGCGTACCGGGCGCTGATGAAGGGGGGCCTGTCCCGTCTGCTGGCCCAGCGGTTTCCCGATTTCGCCGGGCCGGCGCGTGGGGGGTCATGAAAATTATAGCGATTTTCCAAAGCGCCATTAACGGTCCTTGCAAGGGGCTGCCCCAGTCTGCCCCCGAACCTGCCCGAGTTCGGGCGCGTCAGAGGAACGACAGGAATGACCAAGGGGGCCGGGGCGTTCCATCTTTCAAGCACGCGGGCGCGGCTCCTGGCGCCGGGCCTGGCAACGGCCGTGGCCGGTACCCTGGTGGGCGCTGGGGCCAGTGGCGCCGCGGCCATGGTCGCCGGTCTCGCCTTTGTGGCTACCGGGGCCGCCGCGTGGCGCGCCGGGACCCTGCCCGCGCTGGCGCGACGCGACGCCCCGATCACCCGGTTGCACACGCGGGCAGGGCTGCTGGCCCGGATGCGCCGGCCCGCGGCCCTGGCGTCGACCACGCCGGTCCTCGTGATCCTGGCCGAGATCGACGACTTCCATCAGCTGGAGGAACGGCACGCCCGCCCCGTGATCGAGGCTTTTTTGCGCCACTGTGCCGATCGCCTTGTCGATCTGCTGGCCCCGGGGAACCTGACCGCGCACCTCGACGGGTCGCGCTTCGCGGTCGCCGCGACGGGCGTCGATGCGCGCACGCTCGAGACAGCGCTGCAGTGTGCCACGCGGCTGCAGCAGGCGCTTTCAACACCGTTCCGGTCCTCCTGCGGGGCGATCCAGGCCACGGCCTCGGTCGGCTTTGCCCTGTCCGACAGGATCGGGTCATCCGACCCGCATGACCTGATGCAGGCGGCGACCTGCGCCCTCGTCGAGGCCCGACGCAACGCCCCGGCGGCGATCCGGTCCTATTCGGACGGGATGCGCAAGCGGATCGCCGCGCGTTGCGAGCTGACGCGTGATATCGAAACCGGCCTGACATCGGGCCAGATCCGCCCGTTTTTCCAGCCCCAATTCGAGCTACGCTCGGGCCGCCTCGCCGGGTTCGAGACGCTCACCCGCTGGCATCACCCCAGGCTGGGCCTGATCTCACCCGCCGAGTTCCTGCCAATCCTGCGGGAGACAGGCCGCATGGAGCATCTGGGACAGTTGATGGTGTCCAGCGCACTGGACGCGCTGCGCCGCTGGGATGACCTCGGCCACCAAGTGCCCCAGGTCGGCGTCAACTTCTCGACCGAGGACCTGCGCGCGCCACAGTTGGTCGACCAGCTGGCGATGACCCTGGAAGCGCGCGGCATCGTCCCCCATCGCCTGGTGATCGAGGTGCTGGAAACGGTCGTGGCCCGCTGTGGCGACGACCAGGTCGCGCGCAACCTGGCCGGGTTGTCCCGGCTGGGCTGTGGCATCGACCTGGACGACTTCGGCACCGGCTACGCCTCGATCTCCAATATCCGCAAGCTGTCGATCAACCGCATCAAGATCGACCGCAGCTTCATCGGGCGTGCCGACGCGGACCCGGAGCAACAGGACATGATCGCCGCGATCCTGACCATGGCCGACCGGCTGCATCTGCAGACCCTGGCCGAGGGCGTGGAAACCCCGGGCGAACAGGCCAAGCTGACGCAGCTGGGGTGCGAATATGCCCAGGGCTTTCTTTTCGCCCGGCCGATGCCGCTGGAGGAGGCGGACACCTGGCTGGCCGGACAAGCCACCGCCCCTGCCCCGCCGGTGACCCTGCGCCGCAAAAGCGCCTGAGGCCCAGTTGCGCAAGGCGGCATCGGGCCCTGATCGGGGGCAAAATCGCTTGACCTTTGCCCCCCCGACCTGTTGAACGCCCCTGACCCAAGATCAGCAATTCCGGGCGGTTTCGATGGACGATCAGAACAAGAACCTCATTCTCGCGACGGCGCTCAGCTTTGTCGTGATCCTTGTCTGGTTCCTGCTGTTCCCACCGCCGGAACAGTCCCCCGGCATCACCGACGCCGATGGCGAGATCACCGCACCCGAGTCCGCCCCCGAATCTGCGCGCGCAACCGCCAGCGACGACGAGACCGCCGCCCCCTCGGTCGCCGACACCCCGGCCCAAGGCACCGGACAGGCCTCGGGCCAGACGGTCGACGCCGGCCTGGCCGAGGCCGAGCGGGTCGAGATCGCCACCCCGCGCCTGACCGGCTCGATCTCGCTCAAGGGCGGGCGGATCGACGACCTGTCGCTTTCGGACTATCGCGAGGACCTGGCCGAGGACTCCGACCTGGTGCGCCTGTTGTCCCCGGTGGGCAGCGCCGACCCGTATTACGCCCTGCATGGCTGGATCGCCACGGTTGGCGTCGAGCAGGGCCAGGTGCCCGGCCCCGACACGATCTGGTCGGTCGAGAGCGGCTCGACACTGGCCCCCGGCGACCCGGTCACCCTGGCCTGGAGCAATGACGCCGGGTTGACCTTCCGCAAGACCATTTCGGTGGACGAGGACTACATGTTCACGATCCGCCAGTCGGTCGAGAATGCCAGCGAGGCGGATGTCGCCATGCGCCCCTACGGCCTCGTCGCCCGCCACGGCGAGCCCGAGACCATCGGCTTCTTTATCCTGCACGAGGGCGTCGTGCGCATGTCGGACGGCACGCTGGAGGAAACCAGCTACGGCAAGATGCCCGACCTGACCGCGGACGAGAGCCGCGTCGAGGTCGCCGAGAATGGCTGGGTCGGCTTCACCGACAAATACTGGATGACCACACTGATCCCCGAGCCCGGCACGGAATTCCGCTCGGTCGCCCGGGCCGCGGGTGTGGACGACGACAACCCTGAAAGCGGCGTCTACCAGACCGAGACGATCTACGCCCAACAGACCGTCGCGGCGGGCGAGACGCTATCGGCGGAAACCCAGCTCTTTGCCGGCGCCAAAGAATGGGGCACGATCCGGGACTATGAACAGGCCGGGATCGAGGGCTTCATAGACTCCATCGACTGGGGCTGGTTCTTCTTCCTGACAAAGCCGATCTTCGCCGTGCTGCACTGGCTGAACGAGTTGATCGGCAACATGGGCTGGTCAATCATCGGCCTGACCCTTCTCATCAAGGCCGTTCTCTTCCCGCTTGCCTTCAAATCCTATGTCTCGATGGCCAAGATGCGCGAGCTTCAGCCCGAGATGGAAAAGCTCAAGGAGCGCGCGGGCGACAACCGCGAAGAGATGCAGAAGGGCATGATGGAGCTCTACAAGACGAACAAGGTCAATCCGGCCTCGGGGTGCTTGCCGATCCTGCTGCAGATCCCGATCTTCTTCTCGCTCTACAAGGTGATTTTCGTCACGATCGAACTGCGCCACGCCCCATGGTTCGGCTGGATCAGGGACCTTTCGGCGCCCGACCCCTCGTCGATCCTGAACCTCTTCGGCCTGCTGCCCTGGTCCACGCCGGAGCCCGGTTCGATCTTCTTCATCTTCAGCCTGGGTATCCTGCCGATCCTGCTGGGCATCTCGATGTACCTTCAGCAGAAGCTGAACCCTGCGCCCACGGACCCGACGCAGAAGATGATCTTCGCCTGGATGCCCTGGGTCTTCATGTTCATGCTGGGCGGCTTTGCCAGCGGGCTGGTGCTCTACTGGATTTCCAACAACGTGATCACCTTCCTGCAGCAATACACGATCATGCGCAGCCAGGGCTACAAGCCCGACCTGGTCGGCAACATCATAGGCTCGTTCCGAAAAAAGGGGGACGGGGCATCGGAGGAAAAGTGATGTCATCGCAGGCGCCGCAGGGGCCAGCCCCATGTCGCCGGCACAGCACCGGCGGGGCACTGTGATGCACCTGCCCTTCCCCATTGCCGAGATCGAGACAGACGCCCGCCGTGAGGCTGGCCGCAAGCTCTTCGCAGGTCAGACAGAGTTCCTCAAGGGTGTAGTCGCCATGTCCGGGTTGCCCACACCCGACCGCCCCGAGGTCTGTTTTGCCGGGCGCTCGAACGTGGGGAAGTCAAGCCTGATCAATGCCCTGACCGGGCGCAAGGGGCTGGCGCGCGCCTCGAACACGCCCGGGCGCACCCAGGAGATCAACTATTTCGAGCTGGGCAGCAGCCACTACCTGGTGGACCTGCCCGGATATGGCTTCGCCAATGCGCCGGTCACGGTCGTCGAGAAATGGCAGGCGCTGCTCCGGCACTATCTCGCCGGCCGCCAGACCCTGCGCCGGGCCTTCGTTCTGGTGGACAGCCGCCACGGGATCAAGCCTGTGGATGAGGAGATCATGAGCCTGCTCGACCAGGCCGCCGTGACATTCCAGTGCATCATGACCAAGACGGACAAGGTCAAGGAAAAGGACCTGGGGCGCGTGCTGACCCAGGTGCGCGAGCGGCTTACCACGCATCCCGCCGCATTTCCGGAACTGGTCCTGACCTCGTCGGACAAGGGCCTCGGGATCGACGTCTTGCGCAGCATCATTGCTGGAATAGACTGACCCCAACATGAAGACACCGGATATGAACCGCGACTGGATCGCCACAGCCAAGACCCTCAACCAGGCGCTGCCCTACATGCAGCGCTATGCCGGGGCGATCGTTGTCATCAAGCTGGGTGGGCACGCCATGTCCAGCCAGGCGGCGATGGAGGATTTCGCCCGCGACGTGGTGCTGATGCAGCAGGTCGGCGTGAACCCGGTGATCGTCCATGGCGGCGGGCCGATGATCAACGAGATGCTCGATCGGCTGGGCATCGTCAGCGACTTCGTCGGCGGCAAGCGCGTCACCGACGCCAAGGTCGTCGAGGTGGTCGAGATGGTGCTGGCCGGCACGGTCAGCAAATGGATTACGCATGCCATCAACCAGCAAGGCGGCCGTGCCGTGGGCCTGTCCGGCAAGGACGCCCACCTGATCACCTGCGACCAGGACGCGCCCGAGCTTGGCCTGGTGGGCACCCCGGCCGAGGTCGATCCAGGCCTGCTGCACACCCTGTTCGAGGCCCGCACTATTCCGGTGATCGCGCCACTGGGCGCGGGCCGCAATGGCGAGACGCTCAACATCAACGGCGACACCGCCGCCGGGGCGGTGGCCGCCGCGCTCAAGGCCGACCGGCTGCTGCTGCTGACGGATGTCGAGGGCGTCAAGGACGCAGAGGGCCACCTCTTGACCGAGCTTTCGCCCGACCAGATCCGCACACTGACCGAAGACGGCGTGATCGCGGGCGGCATGATCCCCAAGACCCAGACGGCGCTTGGCGCCATCGCGGGGGGCGTGCATGCGGTGGTGATCCTGGACGGGCGTGCACCCAACGCGGTGCTGCTCGAGTTGTTCACAGACCACGGGGCGGGTTCGCTGATCCGCACGCCGCGGTGAGCCTGTCCGAGGTTCAGGCAGCAGCGGGCGCGGCCCGGCTGAGTGTTCTGGGCGGCTTTCATCCCGATGCGGGCGAAGGGCTGGGGCGCACGCTGATGTTGCTGGGGCCGGGCCCGGACTTCTGGCACCACTTCACGCAATCCCCGGAAATGCGCGACGGGCAGGCCGACCCGCTTGATCGCTGGTCGCGCCGCGTCGTGCGCCGCATCGCTCAGGTCGTGGGCGCCCAGCCGCTTTTCCCCTTCGGCCCGCCACCTTTTCATCCCTTCCTGACCTGGGCCACGCGCACCGGCCGCATCTGGCCCTCGCCGGTCAATTTTCTGGTGCACGGCGAACAGGGCCTTTGGGTGTCCTTCCGCGGTGCACTGGTGTTCGAGACCGTTCTGGCGCTGCCACCGGCCATGGCCAAGCCCTGCGACAGCTGCGCCGACCAGCCCTGCCGCACCGCCTGCCCCGTCTCGGCCCTGACGCCAGAGGGCTATGACGTGGCCGTCTGCAAGGATTACCTGCGCAGCGGGGCCGACTGCATGAGTGGCGGCTGCGCCGTGCGGGCCGCCTGTCCTGTCAGCCAGTCCTTCCCGCGCGATGCCCGTCAATCGGCCTTTCACATGGAGGCCTTCCTGTGAAACGCCGCCTGATCCTGATCCGCCACGCCAAGTCCAGTTGGGACGACTCGCGGGCGGAGGATCATGCACGGGTGCTCAACGCACGGGGGCGCCAATCGGCGCGGGCCATTGGTGCCTGGCTGCGCGACAAGGGGTATCGTCCCGATGCGATTCTCAGCTCCGACAGCGCGCGGACGACGGAAACGGTGGACCTCATGCAGTCGGCCTGGCGGGATCTGGTGCCCGTCAGATATCTGCCAGCCCTCTACCACGCGCCACCACAAATCCTGCTGGAGGCCCTGCGCACTGCTACCGTCCCGCGCGTCGCGCTGGTGGCCCATAATCCGGGGCTCGGGGACTTTGCCGCAGCCATGGCCGCTGAGCCGCCCGCGCATCCGGATTTTCACCGATACCCCACCGGCGCCACGACCGTGATAGACTTCGATAGCGGTGGCTGGCCCGAGGTCGCCCCCGGCTCCGGTCGTGTTGTCGATGTCATTGTCCCGCGCGACCTCACGGGCTGACCCGCACCCCAGCCCGGTTGTCTGTCAGTGCCCCAGGATCTGGCTCAGGAACAGCTTGGTCCGGTCGCTTTGCGGATTGTTGAAGAACTCTTCGGGTTCGTTCTGTTCCACGATCTGGCCCTGGTCCATGAAGATCACCCGGTTGGCCACCTGCCGTGCAAAGCCCATCTCGTGGGTGACGCAGATCATGGTCATGCCCTCCTGGGCCAGCTCGATCATCGTGTCGAGCACTTCCTTGATCATCTCGGGGTCAAGCGCCGAGGTCGGCTCGTCAAAAAGCATGATCTGCGGGCGCATGCACAGCGACCGGGCAATGGCCACCCGCTGCTGCTGGCCACCCGACAGCTGGCCAGGGTACTTGTCGGCCTGTTCGGGGATCTTGACCTTTTCGAGGTAGTGCATCGCCACCTCCTCGGCCTCTTTCTTGGGCGTCTTGCGCACCCAGAGCGGCGCCAGCGTGCAGTTTTCCAGGATCGTAAGGTGCGGGAACAGGTTGAAGTGCTGAAAGCACATCCCGACCTCGGAGCGGATCCTGTCGATGTTCTTGAGGTCGTTGGACAGTTCCGTGCCGTCCACGACAATCTGCCCGGCCTGGTGTTCCTCCAGCCGGTTGATGCAGCGGATCAGCGTCGACTTGCCCGAGCCCGAGGGCCCGCAGACCACGATCCGCTCGCCGCGATAGACGGTCAGGTTGATGTCGCGCAGCACGTGGAACGCGCCGAACCACTTGTTCATGTCACTGATCTGGATCGCGACCTCGTCAGAGACCTGCATCTGGCTGCGATCGATCTCGCGGTCGGTAACAATGTCGGTCATGTCAGGTTTCCTTAACGATGCTCACGCTGGAGCTTCTTTTCGAGATAGATGGAGTAGCGCCCCATGCTGTAGCAGAAGATGAAGAACATCAGGCCGATGAAAATGAACAGCTCCCAGTAGATGCCGTTCCAAGCGGTCGTAGAGCGGATCGCATTGGTCAGGCCGATCGGGTCCAGCAGGCCGATGAAAACCACCAGCGTCGTGTCCTTGAAAAGGCCGATGAAGGTATTGACGATCCCCGGGATCGATATCTTGAGCGCCTGCGGCAGGATGATCAGGCGCATGGACTTGGCATAGTCCAGCCCCAGCGCGTCGGCGGCCTCGTACTGGCCCTTAGGCAGGGCGGCGAGGCCACCGCGCACCACCTCGGCGATATAGGCCGAGGCGAAGAGGGTGACCATGATGATGACCCGCAGCATCAGGTCGAAATCGGTGCCCGGCGGCAGGAAGTAATTCAGCAGCAGCGAGGCCGTGAACAGCCAGACGATCAGCGGCACGCCGCGGATGACCTCGATGAAGGCGACCGAGACCTTGGTGATGATGAACAGGTGCGACTGGCGCCCCAGCGCAAGCAGGATCCCCAGCGGCAGCGACAGGATGATCCCCGAGATGCCGATGATCAGCGCCAGCATGAAGCCGCCGATGTCGTTGGACTCGATCTTGGTGATCTCCAGCGGCAGGATCGCGGCAAAACCGGAGACCAGTGGACCGACAAGAAACATCCAGTACAGGACCGGCAGCAGTATGGCAGCAAGCACGCCGGGGATGTTGCCCGCAAGACGCGCGGCAAGGATGAAGCTCGCCGCGCCGACGCCGAAGCCGGCGGCCGTCAGGATGGGCCCCCAGAGGCTGCCGCCCCAGATGAGCCAGTAGACGATGAAAGGCGCGGCGATCGATCCCCAAAGCGCCCGGCGTGGCGTGCCCTGGAACAGCACCGGCGCGATGCCCAGCAGGAAAACGACGAAGGCCAGGATCGGACGCCAGTAGAGCTCGGGCGGGTAGAAGCCGAAGATCAGCTGGTTCCAGCGCTCCGTGATGACCGAGAAACAGGCGCCGCCATGGCCCGAAAGCCCCTTTTCGGCCAGCACCTCACGGCATCCGTCCAGGCTGTCGGCGGTCCAGACCGAATTGGCGAACCAGGGCAGCAGCGCCGACAGCACCGCGTAGATGACGAACAGCGACACAACCGTCAGAAGCACGTTGAGCCACCCCGAAAAGAGGTTCTCGCGCACCCATTTGACGGCACCCTTTTCGGTGATCGGCGGGGCCTGCTGGGCCACCATTTCGGTGCGCACGAAGCGGGTCGTTTCGGCGTGGACTTCGCTCATGTCACCGCTCCTTCAGCTTCACGGCATTGTTGTAGACATTCATCAGCGCCGAGATGACCAGCGACAGCACCAGGTAGAACAGGCCCAGCAGCAGCATGCCCTCCAGCTCTCGACCGGTCTGGTTGATGGTGATCCCGCCCAGCGTCGAGCGCACGTCCATGTAGCCCACGGCGATGGCGAGCGAACTGTTCTTGGTCAGGTTCAGGTACTGCGAGATAAGCGGCGGGATGATGACCCGCAGCGCCTGCGGCAGGACAACCAGGTTCATGATCCGCCCGGGGCGCAGGCCCAGCGCGCTGGCGGCCTCGGTCTGGCCCTTGCTGACCGACAGGATGCCGGCGCGGACGATCTCGGCGATGAAGGCCCCGGTATAGAGGGCAAGCGCCAGCCAGAGCGCGATCAGCGAGTTGCGCAGGTGGACCCCTTCGGCAAAGTTGAACCCGCGGAAGGCGGGTGCCACGACGGTCGCCCCCAACGCCAAGAGAACCGCGAGCGTGGGCAGGACGATGATACCGAGGTTGACATACCATATGGCCGGGCGGTCGCCCGTTGCCTCCAGGATGGCGTCGGCGCGGCGCGTGTTCCAGCGCGCGCCCAGGATCGAGGCCAAAAGAACACCGAACACGATCAGCCAGTCCCAGGTCGCCGACGGTGGCGGTGTGGTCTCAGCACCCTCTTCCAGGGTGGCGGTCTCGGCCCGCCAGTCGGCCCCGGCCGCCCCCAGCGAATTCTCGAAGCCGACGCGCGGGATGTAGACGCCGCGGTTTGTCACGGCAACGCTCTCGCCCATGATCATGGAGGCCGCCGCATCATCGCCGCGGAAGTCCCGTGGCTCGGGAGTGCTTTCGGTCATGATCGCGAAGATCAGGATGATCCACAGCAGCAGGGGAACGTTGCGGAACCCCTCGACGTAAACGGCCGTCAGGTTACTGACCAGCCAGTTCTTGGACAGCCGCAACACGCCGGCCAGAACGCCCACGATCGTCGCCAGGGTGCACCCCAGCAGCGCGACCAGCAGGGTATTGAGGATGCCGACCATGGCGGCGCGGCCATGCGTGCTTTGGCTGTCGTAGTCGATCAGGCGTTGGTTGATGTCATAGCCGGCCGGCTGGGTCAGGAACCCAAAATCGAAATCCTTGCCCAGGGTTTCGAGGTTCTGGACGGTGTTATTGACCAGCCACCAAAGCGCCGCGACCAACAGCACCAAGGCAATGACCTGGATGGTAATCGAGCGATACCGGGTGTCGTAGATAAGCTGGCGGAGCTGAAAGGGCTCTTTCGAAACGTCGATGGACGCTGACATCAATTATCTCCCTGCTCCCCGGTGGCATCCTGACGCACCCGTTGACCGGATTGCGCGAATTGTCTGGGGTGGTTGTCGGCGATGACCCCGACAGGGCGACGGGGGGCACATCGGCACCCCCCATCAGGTCTGTCTTACCGGAACGGCATGGCGTATAGCAGGCCACCGTCGGTGTACTGGGCGTTGAGCCCGCGGGCCAGGCCGACGGGCGTGTCCACGCCGATATGTTTGGCGAACAGCTCTCCGTAGTTGCCGCCGGCCTGGATGGCGCGCACGGCCCAATCGGACTCAAGGCCAAGTTTGGCACCAAGCTCACCCTCCGCACCCAGCATCCGGTCGATTTCCGGCTTGTCGGTGCCTTCGGCCATTTCCTCGACATTGTCCGCGGTGACGCCCATCTCCTCGGCGGCGATCAGCGCCATGAGCGTCCAGCGCACCACGTCGCCCCATTCGTTGTCGCCGTGGCGGACGAGCGGGCCGAGCGGCTCTTTCGAGATGGTCTCGGGCAGGATGACGTGATCCGAGGGGTTCTCGAACGAGGCGCGGGTCGCCGCAAGTCCCGAGGAATCGGTGGTATAGACGTCACAGGCCCTGGCCAGATACTGCTGCTGCGCCTCGGCGTTCGTCTCGATGGGCAGCGGCTCGTAGTCCATGTCGTTCGAGCGGAAGAAATCCGCAAGGTTCAGTTCGGTCGTGGTGCCGGTCTGGATGCAGACGGTCGCGCCGGCCAGGTCCATGGCCGAGGAAACGCCCAGGTCGCGCGGGACCATAAAGGCCTGGCCGTCGTAGTAGTTGATGCCGGTGAATTCGAACTTCAGATCGACGTCGCGAGTGAAGGTCCAGGTGGTGTTGCGGGCCAGCATGTCGACCTCGCCCGAGGCCAGCGCGGTAAAGCGGGTCTGGCCGGTGGTGGGCACGAACTCGACGGCCATCGGGTCACCGAGAACGGCGGCCGCGACCGCGCGGCAAACAGCCACGTCGAAGCCCTGCCATTCGCCATCGGAGTCGGGGGCGGCGAAGCCGACAAGGCCGGTTGTCACGCCGCAGTTCAGCGTACCGCGGGCGGTGACGTCGTCAAGCGTGGCGGCCGACGCGGCACCGGCGGCAAGGCCGGCGGCAGTCAGCGTGCCAAAAAGTACGGATTTCTTCATTTTTTACCTCTTCCTGTCTTCCCCGGCAGAACGGGGTGCTTATTGGTCGTCCCGCGGGACGAGGGTGATACGACGCAGCGACACTGCGAACACGATCACAGTGGTCGGATTCACGGCCCTAGGTCAAGGGAAAGTAGGTGGTCCCGGACCGGCTCTGCGCGGTATGTTCGACTGCAAAGTGCTGCATTGACAGGCAATCCGACCAACCGGCGTGCACTATGCCATTGCATACACCTCAGCTGCCGTTTCCAGCTGCGCCCGCTTGAGGCCGGCGGTCGCCGTGGCCTCGCTGTCGGCGCCCCATTGCTCGATCTGCCAGTCCTCGTCCAACCGCGACATGTCGAAGGCCCGATCCGCCGCCAGCCGGCCGCGCGCAACGGCCAGACCAAGCACCAGCGACCCGGTGATCGTCACCAGGTCGTGCAGCGCGGTGAGCTGGAAAACGGTGTGGTCATGGGTGGCCGCACGCAGGCGCGCGACGGCCTCGGGCGGCTGGGTCACGGGCATCACGCCCTGCGCGAGGGTCAGGCGCGCGCCATAGGTGTCCGCCGCCCAGTCCAGCAGCGGGTCCCAGTTTTCACGCTGGCGGACGCAGAGGTCCTCCGGGCCTTCGGCGCGATAGCACAGCAGGTCGCAGCCGCCGTAATCGGCCAGCATATCGGCCACCTGCGTGAACTGGATCGCGACCTTGTCGATGGCGGCATTGGCTGCGCGGGTCATGGGCATGGTCGCCGGCTCGATGATCTTGTCGACGGCGCGCCATTCGGCCGCGATCGCCTCGGCCATCATGCGGCTGGGCACAGCGACCGGTGCCTTGGCCGGGGTCTTGACCGGGCGCCCGTCCAGCGCGATGGCATGGCCGTGATCTGTCTCGACCACGCTGACCTCGGTCCAGAACCGGCGGGGTTGCCAATCGCTCATGTGTCCTGCTCCGTGTCCTGTCCGATCAGTCCGTCCACCGCCGCGTCCAGCGCGGCGAAATCGCCGATCATGGCGTCCGCCGTCAAGGCCTCGGGCGCGGGGTGGCCCCAGCCGACCCCGATGCAACGAACCCCGGCGGCGCGGGCCATGTCCATGTCGAAGCGGGTGTCGCCCACCATGACCGCGCGCTGCGCCGCCACGCCGGTCTCGGACAGGCAGGCGAGCAGCATGCCAGGGTGCGGCTTGGAGGGGTGGTGATCGCTGGTCTGGGTGGTGTCGAAGACCCCTTCCAGCCCCTGCGCCGCGATCAGCGCGTCGAGCCTGCGTTTCGAGGTGCCCGTGGCCACGCCCAGCAAGGTGAAGGGATCCGCCAACAGACGGCCCAGCGCCGCCCGCGCTCCGGGGTAGAGCCGCCGCGTCTCGGGCCGCGCGTTCAGGCTTTCGAGCAGCGTACCCTCCACGTCAAAGATCACGAGGCGCAGATCGGCCATTACATCAGCTCTTCGAAGGGGTCCTCGGCGGCAAGATCCTCGGTCCAGCCGAAGGTCTCCCAGGTGTCCGCCATGTGCGCGGGCAGCGGGGCGGTGACAGTGACGACCTGCCGCGTGACCGGGTTTTCGAAGCGCATCATCCGCGCATGCAGATGCAGCTTTTTCGAAATGACCCCGCCCAACTGCGCGCCCCAGCCGTCACCCATGTTGTCCTGCCCAGACCCCCCATACTTGCCGTCCCCCGCGATGGGATGTCCGATCTCGGCCAGATGCGCGCGCAGCTGGTGGGTGCGCCCTGTCAGCGGCTCCATCGCGACCCAGGCCGCCCGGCTGGCCACGCGGTAGAGCGTGGCATAGAGGGTATGCGCCCGCTTGGCCCCCGGCGTACGGTCAATATCGCGGGGATGAACGGCATGCATCTTCTCGCCTTCGCCCGCGGCGCCGCGGCCCCCGGCCTTGACCAGGCCGTATTTGATTTCCCCGAGATAGGGCGTGGGCACCCCGGCCACCAGCGCCCAGTATATCTTGCGCGTGCCCTTGTGGCGCATGGCCGCCGTCAGTCCCTGCGCCGCCTGACGGGTGCGGGCCAGCAGCAGCACGCCCGAGGTGTCCTTGTCCAGCCGGTGCACCAGGCGCGGCTTGTCCTCGGCCCCGAATTTCAGGGCCTCGGCCAGTCCATCCACGTGGCGCATCTGCTTGCTGCCGCCCTGCGTTGGCAGACCGGCGGGCTTGTTCAGCGCGATGACCTCGTCGTCGCGGTAGATCACGCAGTCACGGATCAGGCGGGCATCTGCCTCGGAAACCGCATCCTTGGGTCTGGCGGGCGCCTTGCTGTCGGGCAGCGGCGGGATGCGGACCTCCTGGCCCGCGTCCAGCCGTGTGCTGGCCTTGACCCGCCCGCCATCGACGCGGATCTCGCCCTTGCGGCAGCTCTTCTCGATGCGGCTCTGGGTGATCTGCGGGAAATGCCGCTTGAGCCAGCGATCAAGCCGCTGGTCCCCCTCGCCCGCGGCCACGGTGATGCTCAACACGCCGCTCATGCCAGCACCGTGCGCATGATATGCACCCCTGCGAAGACCGCCAGGAGCGACCCGGCAACCGACACCCCGACATAGAGCGCGGCCTGCCCCGCCTGACCACGTTCGATCAGCGTGAGGGTCTCCTGGGAGAAGGCCGAGAACGTGGTAAACCCACCAAGCACCCCGGTCATCAGGAACGGATTGAGCGCCGCCAGCCCCCGCTGGCCCAGGTAGACCAGAAGCGCGCCCATCAACAGGGACCCGAGAACATTCACCGTCAGCACGCCCAGCGGAAACCCACCCGCGCCAAGGCCGCGGGTGATCGCGGCCCCCGCGGCAAAGCGTGCGGCAGAACCGATGGCGCCGCCAAGGGCGACCTGTAGCATGGTGATCAACATGGGCGCGTTCCTTGATGCTAACGGTGGCGTTGTCAACTGCCCTGCCGCCGGGCGCGCAGCTTGGCGAAATAGTCGACGCGCTTTTTCAACTCGCGCTCGAAGCCACGATCGACAGGGCTGTAGTAGACGCCGCGCTTCATGCCGTCAGGAAAGTAGGTTTGCCCGGAAAACCCATCCTCGGCATCGTGGTCATAGGCGTAGCCCTCACCATGGCCGATGTCCTTCATAAGAGAAGTGGGAGCGTTCAGAATATGTTTCGGGGGCGGCTCGCTGCCGGTCTTTTTCGCCGCCGCCACGGCATTCTTGTAGGCCGCATAGCCCGCATTGGATTTCGGGGCGAGGGCCAGGTAGATCACCGCCTGCGACAAGGCCAGTTCGCCCTCGGGGCTGCCGAGCCGTTCATAGGCCTGCCAGGCGCCGATGCAGATCTCCTGCGCCTGCGGGTCAGCCAGGCCGATATCCTCGACCGCCATGCGGGTCAGGCGCCGGGCCAGGAAGCGGGGGTCCTCGCCCCCCTGCAGCATCCGCGCGAACCAGTAGAGCGCCGCGTCCGGGTCCGAGCCGCGGACGGATTTGTGCAGCGCCGAGATCAGGTTGTAGTGGGCATCGCCGGTCTTGTCGTACTGCGCGGCCCGCTGGGTCAGGCGCGTTGTCAGCGCCTCGGTGTCGAGCTTTTCCGTCGCCGTCCAGGCGGCGACCTGTTCCACCAGGTTCAGCAGCGCACGCCCGTCGCCATCGGCCATCTCCAGCAGGGCCTCGCGCGCTTCGCCCGTCAGGGGCAGGGCCCGGCCCAGTTCCTGTTCGGCGCGTTGGGCGAGCCGTTCCAGGTCGGCGAGCGTCAGGCGCTCCAGCACCAGCACCTGGGCCCGGCTCAGCACGGCCGAGTTGAGTTCGAACGACGGGTTCTCCGTCGTCGCCCCGACCAGCACGATGGTGCCGTCCTCCATGTGCGGCAGGAAGCCGTCTTGCTGCGCCTTGTTGAAGCGGTGGATCTCGTCCACGAAAAGCAACGTGCCGGTGCCGCTTTGCCACCGCATCCGGGCGGCGTCGAAGACCTTGCGCAGTTCCGGAACGCCGGTGAAAATCGCACTGATCTGGATGAAATGCAGATCGCTGGCATCGGCCAGTAGCCGCGCGATGGTCGTCTTGCCCACCCCCGGCGGCCCCCAGAGGATGAGTGACGACAGCTGACCGGCCGCGAGCATCGCGCCAAGAGGCGCTTCGGGGCCGAGCAGATGCTCCTGCCCGATCACCTGGTCCAGCGCCGCGGGACGCAACCTGTCGGCCAGCGGGCGCGGTGCACTGGCACTGGCGTCATCGCCGGAGGTATCGAAAAGGTCGGCCATGGGGTAACTCTAGATGCCTGCACTGCGCAAGGCCAGACATCTGCGGCAGGCGGAAACGAAAATGGCCCGCCGGATCAGGCGGGCCATCGAAAAACATCGCGACCGGCGTATCAGTCCGCGTCGTCCATGGCTTCCTCGGCCTCAAGGCGCGCGCGGTCGGCAGCGCCCTTGGCATCGGGGTCGCGGTCGACCAGTTCGATGATGGCCATCGGGGCCATGTCGCCATAGCGGAACCCGGCCTTGAGAACGCGGGTATAGCCGCCCTGGCGGTCCTGATAGCGCGCGCCCAGCACATCGAAGAGCTTGGCGACATCCTTGTCCTGCTTGAGCTGCGCCGCGGCCTGGCGGCGGGCGTGGAGGTCACCGCGCTTGGCGAGGGTCACAAGCTTATCCATGATGCGCTTGAGTTCCTTGGCCTTGGGCAGGGTGGTCTTGATCTGTTCATGTTCGATGAGCGACCCGGCCATGTTCGAAAACAGGGCTTTGCGGTGTTCATGGGTCCGGTTCAGGCGGCGGTATCCGCGGGCGTGACGCATTTTCAGTCTCCTTGGCTGCCCTCTACGGGCGGTTTTGCTTTGTCCGGCGGGCCATGCGTGTGACCTGCTCTCCTTGGGGCGGTATGCCCGGGGTCGAGGCGGACCAAAATTCAGGAATTTTGGTCCGCCTCGAAATCGTCTCAGAACTGGTCTTCGAACTTCTTGGCCAGGTCTTCGATGTTGTCCGGCGGCCAGTCCTCGACATCCATGCCGAGGTGCAGGCCCATGCCCGAGAGCACTTCCTTGATCTCATTGAGCGATTTGCGGCCGAAGTTCGGCGTGCGCAGCATCTCTGCCTCGGTCTTCTGGATCAGATCGCCGATGTAGACGATGTTGTCGTTCTTGAGGCAGTTGGCCGAGCGGACCGACAGTTCCAGCTCGTCCACCTTCTTGAGCAGCAGCGGGTTGAACTCCAACCCGTCGTCGTCCTGGCTGGTGTGCGCGGCTTCGGGCTCGTCGAAGTTGACGAAGACCTGAAGCTGATCCTGCAGGATGCGCGCAGCATAGGCCACGGCGTCCTCGGGGGTGAGCGAACCGTCGGTCTCGACCTTCATGGTCAGCTTGTCATAATCCAGCACCTGGCCCTCGCGGGTGGGCTGCACATCGTAGCTGACCTTCTTGACCGGCGAGTAGATGGCGTCAATGGCGATCATGCCGATCGGCGCATCTTCCGGCTTGTTCTTGTCGGCGGCGACATAACCCTTGCCGGTGTTCACGGTCAATTCGATATAGAGATCCGCGCCCTCGTCGAGGTGGCAGATCACGTGATCCTTGTTGAGGACCTCGATGCCCGCACTCTCGGAGATATCCCCAGCGGTCACCACGCCCGGGCCTTTGGCCTGCACTTGCAGACGCTTGGGGCCGTCGGTCTCCATGCGGATGGCAACGCCCTTGAGATTCAGCACGATATCGGTGACGTCCTCACGGACCCCCGACACCGATGAGAACTCGTGCAGCACGTTGTCGATCTGCACGGCGGTGATGGCGGCGCCCTGAAGCGACGACAGAAGGATGCGGCGCAGGGCATTGCCCAGCGTCAGGCCGAAACCGCGTTCCAGCGGTTCGGCAACCACGGTGCCCTCGCGCGCCGGGTCCTTGCCCGGTTTCACGTCAAGCTGCGTGGGTTTGATAAGTTCGGCCCAGTTTTTGTGGATCATGCGTCCCTCCATACTTGTCTGCCCTGCTGATCCGGCGGGGCGGACGCCCGAGGTAGAAATGACGAAAAGGGACCCCGCGCGCGGGGTCCCCGTGGAATCGTGTCGATCAGACGCGGCGACGCTTCGGGGGGCGGCAGCCGTTGTGCGCAATCGGCGTCACGTCCCGGATCGCGGTGATGTTGAAGCCGGCGGCGGCCAGCGCGCGCAGCGCACTCTCGCGGCCCGAGCCGGGACCCTGCACCTCGACGTCGAGGGTCTTCATGCCGTGCTCCTGCGCCTTGCGGCCCGCATCCTCGGCGGCCATCTGTGCGGCATAGGGCGTGGACTTGCGCGAGCCCTTGAAGCCCATGGTGCCCGCGGACGACCATGAAATGGCGTTGCCCTGCACGTCGGAAATCAGGATCTTGGTGTTGTTGAAGCTGGAGTTCACATGCGCGACGCCAGCAGCGATGTTCTTGGAGGCCTTCTTCTTGCCCCCGCGACGGGTATCACGTGCCATTGGTAGCGTCCTCCCTTACTTCTTCTTGCCGGCGATGGGCTTTGCGGGGCCCTTGCGCGTGCGTGCGTTAGTATGCGTGCGCTGTCCGCGCACGGGGAGGTTGCGGCGATGGCGCAGGCCGCGATAGCAGCCAAGATCCATCAGGCGCTTGACATTCATCTGCACCTCGCGGCGCAAGTCGCCCTCGACGGTGTAGTTGCCGTCAATGTGTTCGCGGATCGAGAGGACTTCGGCATCCGACAGCTCGTTCACGCGGCGGGCCTCGTCGATATTGACCGCGTCGCAGATAGCCTTGGCCGAGCTGTGGCCGATTCCGGTTATGTAGGTCAGGGCGATCGGGACCCGCTTTGCAGTCGGGATATTCACGCCGGCGATACGTGCCACGTTATCTTTCCTTTCGTTGCGGTTCCGTAATGCCGGAACCTTTTTTCACAACTGAAGCCCGGAGCATCGCGCTGCCGGGCCCTAGCCTGGTTCAGGTGATCTGCCTCGTCTCGGGCGCGGCCCGATTCGAAACATGTCCCGCACGGGATGGTGTTGCCTAGGGCTGTGCGAGCGGATGGTCAACCCCCGTTCCGACGGGCTGCGCCGGCTTTTCAAAAGCCGTGTCCCGCGGCCTGTCAACGTACCGTCTAGCTGTTCAGGGACGCCTTGATTGCGCTGGCGACCTCGTCGATCTCGCCCAGCCCGTTGACCGTCGTCAGCTGACCCTTGGCATAGTAGTAACCGACCAGCGGGCTGGTCTGCTTGTAATAGGCCAACAGCCGGGTCTTGAGGCTGTCCTCGTTGTCGTCGGCGCGGGCCTGTCCGCCGGCCTTGGCCGTTTCCGCGGCCCGGCCCAAGATCCGTTGCACCAGGACATCGTCGTCCACCGACAGGGCGATCACGCGGTCGAGGGTCTCGCCCATCTCGTCAAGCAGCGCAGCAAGGGCGTCGGCCTGGGCCAGGGTGCGCGGGAAGCCGTCGAAGATGAAGCCACCATGATCGCCCCCCGCTTGCAGCTTTTCGCGGATCAGGCCGATGACGATATCGTCAGTCACAAGGTTGCCCGCATCCATGACGGCGGCGACCTTCTGGCCCATCTCGGTGCCCGAGGTGCGCGCCTCACGCAGCATGTCGCCGGTGGACAGCTGCACCATGTTGCGGTCTTCCACAAGGATACGGGCCTGCGTGCCCTTACCCGCGCCGGGCGGGCCGAGAAGAATGAGGTTCATTTGCGTGCCGGTCCCTTGTTGCGTTTCTTCGATCCGCGCTTGCCGCGCAATTGCGACTTCTCGATCAACCCTTCGTACTGGTGCGCCAGCAGGTGCGACTGGACCTGCTGGATCGTGTCCATGCCGACACTGACGATAATCAGGACAGAGGTGCCGCCGAAGTAGAAGGGGATGGCCAGCTGGCTGCGCAGGATTTCCGGCAGGATCACGATTAGCGCGAGGTAGGACGAGCCAAGCACCAGAATGCGGGTCAACACGTAATCGAGATACTCCGCCGTGCGCTTGCCGGGACGGATACCGGGCACAAAGCCGTTCTGGTTCTTCAGATTGTCGGCCACGTCATCGACCTTGAAGGCCACCTCCTTGGAGTAGAAGAAGGTGAAAAAGACCACCATGGCGACCATGAACAGCAGGTAGAGCGGCTGCCCCGGCCCAAAATAGGCGAGGATCGTCGACATGACCGGCCCGGTCTGCCCGCCCGAGAAGGTGCTGAGCGTGGTCGGCAGCAGCAGAAGCGCGCTGGCGAAGATCGCCGGGATGACGCCCGCCGGGTTCACCTTGATCGGCAGGTGGCTCGATCCGCCGTCGAAGACCTTCATGCCGACCTGACGGCGCGGGTACTGGATGTGAACCTTGCGCAGGGATCTTTCCATGAAAACGACGAAGGCCAGCACCACGATCACCATGGCGATCACGGCGACGATCAGCCCCCAGTTCCCGGTGGACCGGCCCTGGGCAAGGAAGCTGGCCAGGGCCGAGGGGATCTCGGCGATGATGCCCACGAAGATGATCAGCGAAATACCGTTGCCGATGCCCCGCGCGGTGATCTGCTCGCCCAGCCACATCAGGAACATGGTGCCGCCGACCAGCGTGATGACACAGGCCGCCCGGAAGAAGAGGCCAGGGTCTGTGACCAGGTCGCCGGCCTCGAGGCTTGCCGCCATGCCGTAGGCCTGGAAGGTGGCTAGCACCACGGTGCCATAGCGGGTATACTGGTTGATCTTCTTGCGGCCCTGCTCGCCCTCTTTCTTAAGCTGCTTGAGCGGCTCCCACATGGCCGAAAGCAGCTGCACGATGATCGAGGCCGAGATATAGGGCATGATGCCCAGCGCAAAGATGCCCATCCGCCCCAGCGCGCCGCCGGTGAACATGGACAGGATGCCGCCGATGCCGGCCTGGGCGTCCTCCATGAAGGATTGCAGCGCGACCGTGTCGATCCCCGGCACCGGGATGTAGGTGCCCAGCCGGTAGACGATCAGCAGACCGAGCGTGAAGAAGATGCGCTGACGGAGTTCCTTGGCCTGGCCAAGGGCCCCCCAGCTCATGTTCGATGCCATTTGTTCAGCAGCGGATGCCATGTATGCCCACCTGTTCAGACGAACGCCGCCAGACCGGTATCCCGGACGGCGGCGTCAGGAAACTTGGATAGGGATGTAAGGGGCGCGGCGCACCCCCACAACCCTTTACTCTGCCGCAGCCGCGGGTGCGACCGTCACTGTTCCGCCGGCCTTTTCGACGGCGTCCACCGCGCCCTTGGAGGCCCCGGTGACGTTCAGCGTGACCTTGCCGGTCACCTCGCCCTTGCCCAGCACGCGGACACCGTCAAGCTTGCGGCGAATGACGCCAGCCTCGAGAAGGCTGTCCTCGGTGATCTCGCCCGCGGCGTCGAGCTTGCCCGCGTCGATGAATTTCTGGATGATGCCGAGGTTCACAACCGCGAACTTCTTGCGGTTGGGCTTGTTGAAGCCCCGCTTGGGCAGGCGCTGGTACAGCGGCATCTGGCCGCCCTCGTAGCCCTTGACGGCCACGCCCGACCGGGATTTCTGGCCCTTGATACCACGGCCGCCGGTCTTGCCCTTGCCAGAGCCCGGGCCGCGGCCCACGCGCATGCGCTTCTTGTTCGCGCCTTCGTTGTCGCTCAGTTCGTTCAGTTTCATATCGCTTCTCCTTTGCCGGACGACCCTGCCGAAGCGATACGCAGGGGACACGGCTTTGCGTTCATGTGAGTCGGACCTTGGAGGGCCGCCGGGGGCGTATACGGCCTGAACAGGTGGCGATCAAGGGGCTGGGGCCGGGCGCCAAAGAAAACGCCCCGGCAATATTCCTGACCGGGGCGCCTTGGTCTGTCGCTGGGCGCGGCCTCAGCCGCGTTCCTCGACGATCTCGACCATGTGGGGAATCTTGGCGATCATGCCGCGCACGGCCGGGGTATCTTCCAGTTCCCGGGTCTTGTGCATCTTGTTCAGGCCCAGCCCGACGAGGGTCGCACGCTGATCGCGCGGGCGGCGGATGGGCGAGCCGATCTGCTTGATGACGATGGTTTTCTGCGCCATGGATCAGGCCTCCTCGGCAATCTGGGTCTGCGGGTCGCCGTAGTCGGGCGCCTCGTCCCGGCTGGGCAGGATCTGGGTGACTTTCTTGCCGCGCCGCTGCGCCACGTTGCGCGGGCTCTGCTGGAACTGCAGCGCGTTCAGCGTGGCGTGGATCATGTTGTAGGGGTTCTGGGTGCCGACCGACTTGGCGACGACATCCTGAACGCCCAGCATCTCGAAGACGGCGCGCATGGGGCCGCCGGCGATGATCCCGGTCCCCTGCGGCGCGGTGCGCAGAACGACCTTGCCGGCCCCGTGGTGGCCGAAGCCATCATGATGCAGGGTGCGGCCTTCGCGTAGCGGCACGCGGATCATCTTGCGCTTGGCGGCCTCGGTGGCCTTGCGGATCGCCTCGGGGACCTCCTTGGCCTTGCCCTTGCCGAAGCCGACACGGCCCTTCTGATCGCCCACGACGACGAGCGCGGCGAAGCCGAAGCGCTTGCCCCCCTTCACGGTCTTGGACACACGGTTGATCGCGACAAGGCGATCGGCGAATTCCGGGGTCTCGTCGCGATCGCGACGGTTCCCGCGGTTCTGCTGGTCTCGAGCCATCTGGCTTCCTCTCGGTCTGGCGCGACGCGCCGGTCAACTCAATCCAGGTGGGCCAATCCGACCCCCGGATCATCGGGGGGGCGTGAACCGCCCCCCGCAAGTCTTCAGATCTTCAGGCCGCCTTCGCGAGCGGCGTCGGCCAGGGCCTTGACCTTGCCGTGGAACAGGAAGCCGCCACGGTCGAAATAGGCCTCGGTCACGCCGGCCTTCTTGGCCCGTTCGGCGATGGCCGAACCCACCTTGGTGGCCACCTCCACATTGTTCGCGCCGGACCCGGCCATGTCCTTCTCCATCGAGGAGGCGGAGGCCAGGGTGACGCCGTTCACGTCGTCGATCAGCTGGGCGCTGATGTTCTTGTTCGAACGATGCACGCTGAGCCGCGGACGGCCCGAGTTCATCTTGCGAAGCTTGTTCCGGACGCGCAGGCGGCGTTTCTGGAACAGTTGTCTCTTGCTGTTTGCCATCTGTCGCGTCCTTACTTCTTCTTGCCTTCCTTGCGGAAGATATACTCGTCGACGTATTTGATGCCCTTGCCCTTGTAGGGTTCGGGGGCACGCCATTCGCGGATGTTCGCGGCCACTTGGCCGACCTGCTGCTGGTCAGCCCCCTCGACCACGACGACCGTGGGCTTGGGCGCGGTGACGGTGATGCCGTCGGGCACCTCGAAGTTCACGTCGTGCGAATACCCGAGGTTCAGCTTGAGCACGTTGCCCTGCATCTGCGCACGGTAGCCGACGCCGCTGACCTCAAGCTCCTTCTTGAAGCCGTCGGTCACGCCGGTCACGCAGTTCTGCACCATGGTCCGCGACATACCCCACTGCTGGCGCGCGCGCTTCGACGGGCCGCGCGGCTCGATCGAAACGGCGTCATTGTCCACCGACAGGGTGACATCGTCGGTTGCCGTGAAGCTGCGGGTGCCCTTGGGGCCGGTCACTTCGATGGTCTGGCCGGAGACAGTGGCGCTCACGCCGCTGGGCAGCTCGACCGGTCTTTTGCCAATACGAGACATGATCTGATCTCCTTAAAAGACCTGGCAAAGCACCTCGCCACCAACCTTGGCAGCGCGGGCGTTTGCATCCGACATCACGCCCTTGGACGTGCTGACAATCGACACGCCGAGGCCCTGACGGACCTGCGGAATGTCCTTGGCCCCCATGTAGACGCGGCGACCGGGCGTGGAGACACGGGCAAGCTCGCGAATGACAGGGGTGCCCTCATAGTACTTGAGGCTGATCTCGAAGGCGGGGTGGCCCTTGGCTTCGGTCTTTTCGTAGCCACGGATATAGCCTTCGTCGGCCAGCACATCCAGCACCCAGGCACGCAGCTTGGAGGCCGGGGTCAGGACCGTGGATTTGCCACGCAGCTGGCCGTTGCGGATACGGGTCAGCATATCACCGATAGGATCGTTCATGACTGTCCCTCCTTACCAGCTCGACTTGACCAGGCCCGGGATCTGGCCGTCGGACCCGAGGTCCCGAAGCGCGATCCGGCTGATCTTCAGCTTGCGATAATAGGCGTGCGGACGCCCGGTCAGCTGGCAGCGGTTGTGAAGCCGAGTGCGCGCGCTGTTGCGCGGCAGCTTGGCAAGCTCGAGCCGCGCCTTGAAGCGCTCTTCCATGGGCTTCGATTCATCGTTGGCGGTTTCCTTGAGAGCGGCGCGCTTGGCGGCGAATTTCTCGACCATCTTCTGGCGCTTGGTCTCGCGGGCGATCATGGATTTCTTGGCCATCGTATACGTCCCTCAGCTGTTGAACGGCATGTTGAAATGCTTCAACAGCGCCTTGGCTTCTGCATCGGTCTTGGCGGTGGTGGCGATGACGATATCAAGCCCCCATACCTCGTCGACCTTGTCGAAGTTGATTTCCGGAAACACGATGTGTTCCTTCAGGCCGGTGGCGTAGTTGCCACTACCATCGAACGACGTGCCCGACACACCGCGGAAGTCGCGGATACGCGGCATCGCCACGGTGATCAGCCGGTCAAGGAAATCGTACATGCGATCGCCGCGCAGGGTCACCTTGGCCCCCAGCGGCATGCCTTCGCGGACGCGAAAGCCGGCGATAGACTTCTTGGCCTTGGTGACGACGGCCTGTTGACCGGCGATGGCCGTCAGGTCGTCCTGTGCAGCCTTGGCCTTTTTCGAGTCCTTCACCGCCTCGGCCCCGCAGCCGATGTTGAGGACGATCTTGTCCAGGCGCGGGATTTGCATGTCGTTGCTGTAGCCGAATTCTTCCTTCATGGCAGCACGAATGCTGTCATTGAACTGGGCGCGCAGGCGTGGGGTATAGGTCGCAGTATCCAGCATCAGATCACGTCCCCCGTGGTCTTGGCAAAGCGGACCTTCTGGTCCCCGTCCATCTTGAACCCGACGCGGGTCGGCTTGCCGTTCTTGTCAACGATCGCCAGATTGCTGAGGTCCAGCGGCATCGCCTTGGGCGTGCGGCCGCCCTGGCTGGCCTGGCTCTGCTTCTCGTGGCGGATCGCGATGTTCACGCCGTCGACCACGGCCTTGCCGGCCTTGGGATCGACCGAAGTGATCTCGCCGGTCTTGCCCTTGTCCTTGCCGGCCAGGACGACGACCTTGTCACCCTTTTTCAGTTTGGCGGCCATCAGAGCACCTCCGGAGCGAGCGAGATGATCTTCATGAAGCTCTTCCCGCGCAGTTCGCGAACCACCGGCCCGAAGATACGGGTGCCGACAGGTTCTTCGTTGTTGTTGAGGATGACGGCAGCGTTGCGGTCAAAGCGTATCGCGGTTCCGTCTTCGCGGCGGACTTCCTTTGCGGTGCGCACGACGACGGCCTTGCGGACGTCGCCCTTTTTAACGCGGCCGCGCGGAATGGCCTCTTTCACGGAAACGACGATGATATCGCCGACCGATGCGTAGCGGCGGTGTGACCCGCCCAAGACCTTGATGCACTGCACCCGGCGTGCGCCGGAGTTGTCAGCGACATCCAGATTGGTCTGCATCTGGATCATTTGGTTTCTCCCGACCTGTGAGGGGCATCATTGCCGTTTCCCCAGGGTTTCGCTCAAACCGGTTGGTGAACGCCCTAGTTGGCGATCACCTCCCAGCGTTTCGTCTTCGATTTCGGCGCGCATTCCTGAATGCGAACCTTGTCGCCGACCTTGAACTGGTCGGCCTCGTCGTGCGCCCGGTACTTCTTAGACTTGCGGACGGTTTTCTGCAGCAGCGGGTGCTTGAAGCGACGTTCGACCGACACGGTGACGGTCTGGGCGTTCTGGTCGCTGGTGACGGTGCCTTGAAGGATACGCTTGGGCATGTCTTACGCCTCCTGCGCGGCAGCCGCCGCTTTTTCGTTCAGGATTGTCTTGACCCGGGCAACGTCACGCTTGACGGCGCGCATACGGGCAGTGTTTTCCAACTGGCTTGTGGCCTGCTGGAAGCGGAGGTTGAAGGCCTCTTTCTTGAGATTGGCAAGATCGTCCCGAAGCTGGTCCGGGGTCTTGTCACGAAGTTCCTTGGCGTCCATCGCCTTTGTCCTTTCCAACATCACCGAGGGGCCCCTCACGGGTCACCCACAGATTCGGTGGAGTTCGTGTAGAAGTGCGCCGTATAGGGGCGATTGCAGGTTGTGGCAACCCCTTTGTCCTGTGCGGCGGAAATGCCCTCTCGCAGGTGCTTGACGCTTGCGGTATCACGGCGCCATGGCTGATATCAAATCCCTCTTCGTGACCCGCCTTTATCATGCCCGGCTTTCCGAGTTCGGCCCCCCCGTCGATGCACAAGAACTGGAAGCCTCGTGCTATTCCATCGCCGAGGATGATGAGGCTGGACAGGCCTGGTGCGCGCGTGAGGGGTATCCCGGCTATACCTCCTACGCCTCGCTTTCCGACCTGCCCTGGCGGTTTCCCGTCTTTCAGCAGATCGTCGACAGCCTTGACCGGCACGTCATGGCCTTCGCCGAGGACCTGGCCTTGGACCTGGACGGTCGCGCCCTTGCGCTTGAAGACATCTGGATCAACATCCTGCCCGAGGGTGGCACTCATTCCAGCCATATCCACCCGCACTCGGTGATCTCGGGGACAACCTATGTCTCCATGCCCGACGGGGCCTCGGCCCTCAAGCTGGAAGACCCCCGATCGGCGCGCCTGATGGCCGCCCCAGCCCGCCGCAAGGACGCGCGGGAGGACCTGCGCACCTTCGTTTACGTCGCGCCGCACGTGGGCGACGTCCTGATGTGGGAAAGCTGGCTGCGCCACGAGGTGCCCATGAACATGGCCGAGGACGAGCGGATTTCCGTCAGTTTTAACTACAAGTGGGCGTAATTTCCGCACCGGACTGAAAGGCTTTCGAAACCGTTGGCGTTGCAAAACGGGGTCGAATTCAGCGATCGGGGGCGGCCAGAATGGCGCGGCGTTTCTTGGGGGTGTTTCTGGCCTGTCTGGGCACGCAGTCGGCGGCGGAGTTACAATCGCTGTTTCCCCGTCAGGGCGGGGCCCCGGCGGTACAGTCCGCCCCCGGCAGCCTCTACCCCGGGGCCGGTGCAGGGCTGTTCCGTGCCGTGGCACGCAAGCCTGCGCCCCATCCGGCCCCGTCGGGCCGACCCGATGGACGGATCCCACGGCTTTTGTCCCTGATCGCGCGGGCCGAGGCAGGGGCGGCGGCGTACGATGCGGTTCAGCACGGCGCGCGCGTGCCACCACCCGCCGCGCCGACCACGCTGACCCTCGGCCAGATCGACACCTGGATCGCGGCAACCCCCGGCCAATCCCATGCCATCGGGCGCTACCAGTTCATCCCAGATACGCTGCGCAGGCTTGTCCGGGCCGAGGGATTGCCGCCGGAGACGGTCTTTACAACCGAGGTGCAGGACCGCCTAGCCATGGTTCTGCTGGACGAAGCGGGGCTGGCTGATTTCCAGACCGGCGCCCTGCCCCGCGAGGATTTCATGCGTAACCTCGCTCGCATCTGGGCGGGGCTGCCCCTTCCCGACGGCCAATCCTACTACGAAGGCTACGCAGGCAACCGCGCCACCATGACCTGGGCCGATTTCGAGGGCGGCATGGCCCGGATCTGGCCGGGGGCAGGATAAGGAAAACCCCCGCCGGCTTCCCGGCGGGGGTGTCCATTTTTTCGACCACGGGCGACCGCAATTGACTGCGTCAATCGCTTACCAGTCCTCGCGGGCGACGGTCCGGGTCTTGACCGGCAACTTCATCGCGGCCAGGCGCAGCGCCTCGCGCGCGATGGAGTCGCTGACGCCATCAATCTCGAACATCACCCGGCCGGGCTTGACCTTGCAAACCCAGCGATCCACCGAGCCCTTGCCCTTGCCCATACGGACCTCGATCGGCTTGGCCGAGACCGGGGTGTCGGGGAAGATGCGAATCCAGACGCGGCCCTGACGCTTCATGTGGCGCGTCATGGCACGACGCGCGGCCTCGATCTGGCGGGCGCTGACGCGCTGCGGTTCCACCGCCTTGAGCCCGAAGGTGCCGAAGTTCAGGTCGGACCCGCCCTTGGCTTCGCCGCGAATGCGGCCCTTGTGCATCTTGCGGAATTTTGTGCGCTTTGGCTGAAGCATGTCTCAGATCTCCCTAGCGACGGCCGCCGGCGCCGCGCGGGGCGGGG
The DNA here is from genome assembly GCF_047086965.1 of Roseovarius halophilus (ex Wu et al. 2025). Taxonomy (NCBI): domain Bacteria; kingdom Pseudomonadati; phylum Pseudomonadota; class Alphaproteobacteria; order Rhodobacterales; family Roseobacteraceae; genus Roseovarius; species Roseovarius halophilus (ex Wu et al. 2025). The sequence continues at coordinate 74,950 of NZ_JBKOTX010000001.1, forward strand.
CCGTCTTGCAGCTCTTGTTGCTTGCGATCGCGCGCGGAGGGGTCATGCTCCATGATCTCACCCTTGAAGATCCAGACCTTGATGCCGATGATGCCGTAAGGCGTCGTGGCTTCGCTCTGCGCATAGTCGATGTCGGCCCGAAGGGTGTGCAGCGGCACGCTGCCCTCATGGTAGTACTCGGTCCGGGCGATCTCGGCCCCGCCGAGACGGCCGGCCATGTTCACGCGGATGCCGAGAGCCCCCATGCGCATGGCGTTCTGCACGGCCCGCTTGAGGGCGCGGCGGAACGAAACCCGGCGCTCGAGCTGCTGGGCGATGTTCTCGCCGACCAGCTGCGCGTCAAGCTCGGGCTTGCGCACCTCGACGATGTTCAGGTGCAGCTCGCTATCGGTCATCGCGGCAAGCTTCTTGCGCAGCGTCTCGATGTCCGCGCCCTTCTTGCCAATGATGACGCCGGGACGCGCGGTGTGGATCGTCACGCGGCACTTCTTGTGCGGCCGCTCGATGATCACGCGGGCGACACCGGCCTGCTTGCACTCTTTCTTGATGAACTCGCGGATCTTGATGTCCTCGAGCAGGAGATCGCCGTAGTCCTTGGTGTCGGCATACCAACGACTGTCCCAGGTGCGGTTGACCTGGAGGCGCATTCCGACGGGATTGACCTTGTTACCCATTAGGCTTGCTCCTCAACTTGACGCACCTTGATGGTGATTTCCGCAAACGGCTTCAGGATGCGGCCGAACCGGCCACGCGCCCGCGGACGGCCACGCTTCATGGTCAGGTTCTTGCCGACGAAAGCCTCGGCCACGACCAGTTCGTCGACGTCGAGATTGTGGTTGTTCTCGGCGTTGGCGATGGCGGACTGAAGGCACTTCTTGACGTCCTGGGCGATCCGCTTCTTGGAGAAGGTCAGATCGTTCAAAGCCGTCTCGACCTTCTTGCCACGGATCATGCCGGCGACGAGGTTCAGTTTCTGCGGGCTGGTACGAAGCATGCGGGTTTTGGCCATCGCTTCATTCTCTGCCACGCGGCGGGGGTTTTTGTCCTGGCCCATGACTATTTCCGCTTCGCTTTCTTGTCGGCCATATGCCCGTAGTAGGTACGGGTCGGCGAATATTCACCGAACTTCTGACCGATCATGTCCTCGGTTACGTTCACTGGAACGTGCTTGCGGCCGTTGTAGACGCCGAAGGTCAGGCCCACGAACTGGGGCAGGATCGTCGAGCGGCGCGACCAGATCTTGATCACATCGTTGCGGCCGGATTCCCGGGCAGCTTCGGCTTTCTTGAGAACGAAGCTGTCGACAAACGGGCCTTTCCATACAGAGCGAGACATATCCTAGCGCCCTTTCTTCTTGGCGTGACGCGAGCGCAGGATCATCCGCTGCGACGCCTTGTTCGTGTTGCGGGTGCGCTTGCCCTTGGTGGGCTTGCCCCAGGGCGAAACGGGGTGGCGACCACCGGACGTCCGGCCCTCACCACCACCATGGGGATGGTCGATCGGGTTCATGACGACACCGCGGACCGAGGGGCGCTTGCCCAGGTGGCGATTGCGCCCGGCTTTGCCGATGTTCTGGTTGGTCTTGTCCGGGTTCGAGACAGCGCCGACCGTGGCCTTACATTCCTGGCGAACCATGCGCAGCTCGCCCGAAGACAGGCGGATCTGGGCATAGCCGCCATCGCGGCCGACGAACTGGGCGTAGGTGCCCGCGGCCCGCGCGATCTGCCCGCCCTTGCCGGGCTTGAGCTCGATGTTGTGGACGATCGTACCGATCGGCATGCCGCTGAAGGGCATCGCGTTGCCGGGCTTGATGTCAGCCTTGGCGCTGGCGATCACCTTGTCGCCCACGGCCATGCGCTGCGGCGCGAGGATATAGGCCTGTTCACCGTCGGTGTACTGGATGAGCGCGATGAAGGCGGTGCGGTTCGGGTCATATTCGATGCGCACGACGACGGCTTCGACGTCAAACTTGTTGCGCTTGAAATCCACGATCCGGTAGAGGCGCTTGGCCCCGCCGCCGCGCCGACGCGCGGTAATCCGTCCGGTGTTGTTCCGGCCACCCTTTTTGGTCAACCCCTCGGTGAGGGACTTGACGGGGCGACCTTTCCAAAGCTCCGAACGGTCGATCAGAACCAGCCCACGCTGGCCCGGCGAAGTCGGATTGTACGACTTGAGTGCCATGTTTACTGACTTTCCGTTGCTTTGCGGCCCGGTCATGGGCCTATGGTGTCAAGGGCCCCGAAGGTCCCCGGTTCGATGGAGGCTTACAGCGCCTCCTTGCGAAAAGGCCGAGCCCCGGACGGAACCGGGGCTCGGCGGATGATGCCCCCTATTAGAGGCCGGTTGTCACGTCAATGGTGTTGCCCTCTTCGAGGGTGACATAGGCCTTCTTGACGTCATTGCGGCGGCCGGGCTGACCGCGGAACCGCTTGGCCTTGCCCTTGGTGATGGTGGTGTTCACCGCCTTGACCTTCACGCCAAAGAGGCTTTCGACGGCCTCCTTGATCTGCGGCTTGTTGGCGTTGATGGCCACCTCGAAGACCACGGCCCCGGCTTCCGAGGCCATGGTGGACTTCTCGGTGATGACCGGCTTGCGGATCACGTCGTAATGTTCTGCCTTGACACTCATTTCAGGCGAGCCTCCAGAGCTTCGACACCCGCCTTGGTCAGGACCAGCGTATCCGACTTGAGGATGTCGTAGACGTTGGCGCCCATCGAGGGCAGCACGTCAAGGTTGGTGAGGTTGCGCGCGGCCTTGGCGAACCCTTCGTTCACCTCGGCGCCGTCGATGACCAGCGCCCGCTTCCAGCCCAGGGCGTTGACCTGCTTGGCCAGCGCCGCGGTCTTGCCTTCGGCCTCGGCCGCATCCAGCACGACAAGTTCGCCGGCCTTCACCTTGGCGGAGAGGGCGTGCTTGAGACCCAGCTTGCGGAACTTCTTGGTCAGTTCATGGCCGTGGCTACGCGGGGTCGGGCCCTTGTAGATACCACCCTTGCGGAAGATCGGCGCGTTGCGGTCGCCGTGGCGTGCGCCACCGGTGCCCTTCTGGCGATAGATCTTCTTGCTGGAATAGCTAGTTTCCGAGCGGGTCTTGACCTTGTGCGTGCCAGCCTGCGCGTTGTTGCGCTGCCAGCGCACCACGCGGTGCAGGATGTCGGCACGCGGTTCCAGCCCGAAGACATCCTCGGAGAGGTCCACGGAGCCGGCCTTGCCACCGTCCAGTTTGATCGCGTCAGCTTTCATCGGATTCGCCTCCTTCCGGCGCGGAGTCTTCGGCTTCGGCGGCCTCCATGGCGGCCTGTTCGGCCTCGGCGGCGGCCTGCGCGGCGGCTTCTTCCTCGGCCGCGGCCTGTGCGGCGGCTTCCTCGGCCAGACGTTCGGCTTCACGGGCGGCGGACTTCAGTGCAGCGGGGAAGATCACGTTCTCGGGCATCGGCTTCTTGACCGCGTCCTTGATGGTGACCCAGCCGCCCTTGGAGCCCGGCACCGCGCCCTTGACCATGATCAGGCCCCGGTCGCTGTCAGTCCTGACCACCTGCAGGTTCTGCGTGGTCACCTTTGCGGCCCCCATATGACCGGCCATCTTCTTGCCCTTGAACACCTTGCCGGGGTCCTGGCACTGGCCAGTCGACCCATGGGCGCGGTGCGCGATCGACACACCGTGCGTGGCCTCCAGGCCGCGGAAATTGTGCCGCTTCATGCCGCCGGCAAAGCCTTTACCGATCGAGGTGCCGCTAACGTCCACGAACTGACCCTCGAAGTAATGACTGGCGATGATTTCCTCGCCGACATTGATCAGGTTGTCGGGATCGACGCGGAACTCGGCGACCTTCCGCTTCGGCTCTACCTTGGCCTTGGCGAAGTGGCCGCGCATCGGCGCGGATGTCCGCTTGGCCTTGGCCAGACCGGCGCCAAGCTGAACGGCGCTGTAGCCATCCTTCTCGGCGGTCCGCTGGGCCACGACCTGCAGCGTGTCTAGTTGAAGAACGGTCACAGGAACCTGCCGACCGTCTTCTTGGAAGATGCGGGTCATCCCGACCTTCTTTGCGATAACACCAGAGCGCAACATGTCTGATTGCCCCCCTTAAACCTTGATCTCGACATCCACGCCGGCCGCGAGGTCGAGCTTCATCAGCGCGTCCACGGTCTGCGGGGTCGGGTCCACGATGTCGAGCAGACGCTTGTGCGTGCGGATCTCGAACTGGTCGCGGGATTTCTTGTCAACGTGAGGTCCCCGCAGAACGGTGAACTTCTCGCTCTTGTTCGGAAGCGGGATCGGACCCCGAACCGACGCACCGGTGCGCTTGGCCGTGCTCACGATTTCCTGGGTGCTGGCGTCCAGCACGCGGTAATCGAAGGCCTTGAGCCGGATGCGGATGTTTTGGCTCTGAATTGCCATTTTCGCGCCCTCTTAGGCTGAGGATCGAGAGGTGGAGCTCACGGGATTGCGCCCCCACGTCGGCCTCTGAATTGCAGGGGGGTGGACGCTGTGGTCCACCCCGATCTTGCCTCGGTCGGTTCCGGCTCAGTCGATGATCTTGGAGAC
>NZ_JBKOTX010000002.1:0-78007 GCF_047086965.1 Roseovarius halophilus (ex Wu et al. 2025)
CCTGCCGGACTTCGACATGCCCGATGGCGGGTTGAACATCCGGTTGAACGACCACTGGGTTCCGCAGGAAGCGCGAATGATCGACTACAAGAGGTTCGCGCTGGCCTTCGAGCTGACCTCGGGGCGCCGCCCTCTCATCGTCAACTGCGGCTCGGGGCGCAGCTTCGGGCCCGAATGGCGCCGGGCCGGGCGCGCCACCCCCAGCCATTCGACCCTCGTGCTCGAGGGCGGGTCCTCGGCACGGATCAGCCAGCCCGCGCGCGACGGGGTCGAACCGCTGGATGATGTTCCCGGTGACGTGCGTGCCGAGTTTTCCCGGCTGGCCGACGGTCTGCGGCTGGGCGCGGCGCATGACGGCTATCGTCGCAGCCACGGGCTGACCCATGTGCGCACGCTGGACCTGGCCCACGACGGCCGCAGCCTGGCCGGCGAGGATCTGCTGACCATCCTCGAGTTCGGTGATCAGCCGGTGCTCGATGCTGCACTGGACCGCACCGGCCCTCGGGGCCTGGCCTGGGCGCTGCACTTTCACCTGCACCCCGAGGTCGCGGCCGAGCTGGACAGTGACAGCGCGACGGTGTCGCTCAGTCTGAAATCGGGCGAGGTCTGGGTGTTCCGCCCGGACGGGGCCGCAACCCTTAATCTCGAGCCTTCCGTCTACCTCGAAGACGGGCGTCTGCGGCCACGTGCGACGCAACAGGTGGTTTTATCCGGGCGCGCAATGTCCTATGCGACACGCGTTCGCTGGTCGCTGGCCAAGGCGCAGGATACGCCGCTGGCCGTGCGCGACCTGGAAGACCGCCTGCCCGGCACCTTTGCGGACGGAACCGACTAGACCTGCCCCGGGGGACCCCTTGATGACCGACCTTTGCCCAGTGCGCCGCGCGCTGCTTTCCGTATCCGACAAGACCGGCCTGGTGGACCTGGGCCATGCCCTGGCCGCGCGGGGGGTCGAGCTGCTCTCTACCGGGGGGTCGGCGAAGGCGTTGCGCGACGCCGGGCTGGAGGTGCGTGACGTGGCCGAGGTGACGGGCTTTCCCGAGATGATGGACGGCCGCGTCAAGACCCTGCACCCCATGGTCCACGGCGGGTTGCTCGCGCTGCGCGACGACGCCGCGCACAAGGCGGCGATGCAGGACCATGGCATCGGCGGCATCGACCTGCTGGTGGTCAACCTCTATCCCTTCGAGGCGGCGCTGGCGCGGGGCGCGGGTTATGACGAGCTGATCGAGAACATCGACATCGGCGGCCCGGCGATGATCCGGGCAGCGGCCAAGAACCATGCCTTTGTCACCACCGTGGTGGATGTCAAGGACTACGCGGCGCTGCTGGCCGAGCTTGCGGCCCATGACGGCCAGACCTCCTACGTCTTTCGCCAGCGCCAGGCGCAGATCGCCTATGCCCGCACCGCAGCCTATGACGCCGCGGTCAGTACCTGGATGGCAGGCGCGACCGGGCAGGAGACCCCCCGCCGCCGCGCCCTGGCGGGGACGCTGGCCCAGACCATGCGCTATGGCGAAAACCCGCATCAGGCCGCGGCCTTCTATACCGACGGGACGGGCCGGCCGGGCGTTGCCACCGCCGTGCAGCACCAGGGAAAGGCGCTGTCCTACAACAACATCAACGACACCGACGCGGCCTTCGAACTGGTCGCGGAATTCACCCCCGAGGATGGCCCCGCCTGCGCCATCATCAAGCACGCCAATCCCTGTGGTGTCGCAAAGGGTGCAACCCTGCTGGAGGCCTACCAGAAGGCCTTTGATTGCGACCGGACCAGCGCCTTTGGCGGGATCGTCGCCGTCAACACCCCCCTGGACGAGGCAACGGCGCAGGCCATCACCGGCATTTTCACCGAGGTCGTCATCGCCCCCGGCGCCACCGAGGCCGCAAGGGCGGTCTTCGCCGCCAAGAAAAACCTGCGCCTTCTGACGACCGAAGGCCTGCCCGATCCGAAATCGGGCGGGAAGGCCTTCAAGCAGGTGGCGGGCGGGCTGCTGGTGCAGGACCGCGACAACGGCCATGTGCCTGCCTCCGAGCTGAAAACCGCGACCAGGCGCGCGCCCACGGACAGCGAACTGGCCGATCTGCGCTTTGCCTGGACCGTCGCCAAACACGTCAAGTCCAATGCCATCGTCTATGTCAGGGATGGCGCCACCGTGGGGATCGGCGCCGGCCAGATGAGCCGTCTGGACAGCGCCTTGATCGCCGCCAAGAAGGCCGAGCGCATGGCCGAGACGCTGGGCCTGCCCGAACCGCTGACCAAGGGGGCCGCCGTGGCCTCGGACGCGTTCTTCCCGTTTGCCGATGGTTTGATGGAGGCCGTGGCCGCCGGCGCCACCACCGTGATCCAGCCCGGCGGGTCCATGCGCGACGACGAGGTCATCGCCGCCGCTGACGCGGCCGGGCTTGCCATGGTCTTTACTGGCATGCGCCATTTCCGGCATTAGGGATACAGCCACCATGCGCCTGCTGGGTATCATCGCCATTCTGACCTTTGTCGCCGACCAGGTGCTCAAGGCCGTCGTCATCTTCGGGGTCTTCGGTCTGCGCTGGGGGCAGGTCACGGGCGATCCGGACCGCTTGCCCTATCCGCCCCGGGTCGATGTGGTTGACCCCTATCTCGTGCTGACCATGGCCTGGAACGGGGGCGTCAACTTCGGCCTGTTCGGTGGGCTGGACCTGCGCTGGCTGCTTGTGGGGATCGCTCTGGCGGTGTCGGTCTTCGTGCTGTGGTGGGTCCGCCGCGATCAGCCCGGGCGGCTGGCCATGATCGGTGCGGGACTGCTGGTGGGGGGCGCGCTGGGCAACGCCCTGGACCGGGTGCTTTACGGCGCGGTGGCGGATTTCCTGAACATGTCGTGCTGCGGCATTGCGAACCCGTATGCCTTCAATCTGGCCGACATCGCGATCTTTGCCGGGGCCATCGGCCTCGTTCTCTTCGCGCCCGACAACAAGAGCGCGTGACGCGGGTGGCGGGCTGCGTTACAAACCTTCGCAAAAGGGTGATTTGGGAACGACAACGATGGCCAGGACGATCATTGCCATTCTCGCGCTGACAGCCTTGGCCGCCTGTGGCGGCGGGGGGCTGCGCAGCCTCGAGGCGGGGGGCGAAGGCCCCGACGAATTCGCGGTCAGCCCCGCGGAACCGCTGGAAATGCCCCGGGACCTCTCGACCCTGCCGGCCCCCACGCCCAGCGGCCCCAACCGTGCCGATCCCGATCCGCAGGCCGAGGCGATCGTCGCGCTGGGTGGCAATCCGGCAGCCACGGCGGTGGCGGGCGTACCGTCCGCGGACTCCGCCATTGTCAGCTATGCCACGCGCAACGGCGTCGCGCCCGACATCCGCGCCACGCTGGCCACCGAGGATGCGCGTTTCCGCAGCCGCCGCGGCCGTGTCAGCGGGCTTTTCGCGCGCGGTGATCGGTATTACCGCGCCTATGCGGGCCAGGCGCTCGACGCCTATGCCGCGCTTGCACGGTTCCGCGACGCGGGCGTCGCGGTGCCAAGTGCCCCGCCCGCGCCGTAGCGGGCCGCCACCTGGGCCCTCACATCCTCGTATGTCCTCTTGAACCGCCCCGCGGGCAACGTAGCTTGATGGCGACGACCTGACCATTCGGAGGCGACATGCGCTTACTCGCGGCACTTGCGACCGTTCTGGGCCTTTCGACGGCCCTGCACGCGGACGAGGTCTCGACGACCACGCTCGACAACGGGCTGGAGGTGGTGGTGATCGAGGATCACCGCGCCCCGGTCGCGGTTCACATGCTGTGGTATCGGGCGGGCTCGGCGGATGAACCCCCGGCCGCGTCGGGGGTGGCGCATTTCCTCGAACACCTGCTTTTCAAGGCGACGGAAACGCTCGAGCCGGGCGAGTTCAGCGACGTGGTCGCGGCCCAGGGCGGCAGCGACAACGCCTTCACCAGCTATGACTACACCGCCTATTTCCAGCGCGTCGCCGCCGACAGGTTGCCGCTGATGATGGAAATGGAGGCGGACCGGATGAACAATCTGGCGCTGACCGAAGAGGATATCGCCACCGAACGCGACGTGATCCTCGAAGAACGCAACCAGCGCGTCGAAAATTCGCCCAATGCCCTGGCGCGCGAACAGATGCGCGCGGCGCAGTATCTCAACCACCGCTATGGCGCGCCCATCATCGGCTGGAAGCACGAGATGGAACAGCTGGGCATGCAGGATGCGCTGGACTTCTACGACCTCTATTATTCGCCCAACAATGCCGTGCTCGTGGTAGCGGGCGACGTGGACCCGGACGAGGTCATCGGTCTGGCCCGCGAACACTATGGCCCCATCCCCGCCGAGCCTGATCTGCCCGAGCGTGTCCGCTCGCAGGAACCCCCGCAGAGCGCCGAACGGCGCCTGATTTTCGAGGACCCGCGCGTTTCGCAGCCCTATCTGACCCGCAGCTACATTGCCCCCGAACGCGACAGCCGCGCGCAGGAGCAGGCCGCCGCGCTGACCTATCTGGCCGAGCTTCTGGGCGGGTCGTCCTTTACTTCGACGCTGGCCGTGGCGCTGCAGTTCGACAGCCAGACGGCAGTCTATACCTCGGCCTACTACAGTGGTCGGTCGCTGGATGACACGACCTTCGGCCTGACGGTGGTGCCCGAGCAGGGCGTGACCCTGCAAGAGGCCGAGGATGCCATGGACGCGGCCATTGCCGAGTTCCTGGACACCGGCATCGACCCTGACCGGATGGAGCGCCTGCGCACCCAGCTGCGCGCCAGCGAGGTCTACGCCCACGACAACGTGCAGGGTCTGGCCCGGCGTTATGGCGCCGCGTTGACGCAGGGCCTGACGGTCGAGGACGTTCAGGCCTGGCCGGAGATCCTGCAATCGGTCACCGAGGAGGACATTCTGGCGGCGGCGCGCGAGGTTCTTGACCGCGACCGGTCCGTCACGGGCTGGGTCGTGCCCAACCGGGAGGTTCTGCAATGAAACGTCTTGTCCTGACACTGGCCCTGCTGCTGGCCCCGCTCACCGCAAGGGCCGAGATCGACATCCAGGAGGTCACATCGCCGGGCGGCCTCGAGGCCTGGCTGGTCGAGGAACCGGCTATTCCCTTCGTCGCGCTGGAGATCGTCATCGATGGTGGGGCCACCCTGGACGAACCGGGCAAGCGCGGGGCGACCAACCTGATGATGGGACTTCTGGAAGAAGGCGCGGGCGAGATGAGCGCCCGGGAATTCCAGACCGCCCGCGAGGGACTGGCTGCCAGTTTCGGTTTTGATGCCCGCGGTGACAGCGTCGTCATCACCGCCCGTTTCCTGACCGAGAACCGGGACGAGGCGGTCGCTCTGCTGCGCGAGGCCCTGACCGAGCCGCGCTTCGACCAGGACGCGCTGGACCGGGTGCGCCGGCAGGTGCTGTCGGGCATTCGCAGCGACGCCACCGACCCCAACAGTATCGCCGGGCGCACCTTCGACCGGGAGGCTTTTGGCGATCATCCCTACGGGGCGCCCCTCAACGGCACCGCCGAGAGCGTCACCGAGCTGACCCGCGAGGATATCATGACCGCCCACCGCAACGCGCTGGTACGCAGCCGGGTGCATGTCGGCGCGGCGGGCGACATCACGCCCGAGGCCCTAGGGCCGCTGCTGGACGAATTGCTGGGGGATCTGCCCGACGAGGGCCCGGCGCGGCCCGGCCCGGCCGGTTTCGCGCTGGACGGCGGCACCACGGTGGAAGACTTCGAGACCCCGCAATCGGTTGCGATGTTCGGACACGAGGGGCTGGCCCGCGACGACGAGGATTTCTTCGCGGCCTATATCCTCAATGAAATTCTTGGCGGGCGCGGTGTGCAAAGCCGCCTGATGGAGGAGGTCCGCGAAAAGCGGGGCCTGACCTATGGCGTCTCCACCTATCTCGTGCCCAAGGATCACGCGGCGCTCTACCTCGGGAACGTGGCGTCGGCCAACGATCGCATCGCCGAAGCCATCGGCGTGATCCGGGACGAATGGGCGCGCATGGCCGAGGAGGGCGTGAGTGCCGAGGCCCTGGCCGAGGCCAAGACCTATCTGACCGGGGCCTATCCGCTGCGCTTCGACGGCAACGCCGAGATTGCCGGCATCCTCGCCGGAATGCAGGCCACCGACCTGCCGCCCGACTATGTCGAGAACCGCAACAGCTATATCGAGGCGGTCACGCTTGACGAGATCAACCGCGTGGCCGGTGAATTGCTGAGCCCCGAGGCGCTGCATTTCGTGGTGGTCGGGCAGCCCGAGGGGCTGGAGTAGGCCACCCCCGGCCCGGGCGATTTGCCCTGTCAGAATCGGCGCGGACCATGCTATCCCTTGAGGCATGGCCGCCCTTGATCGCAACATAGGCGACGATCACCCCGTGATCCGTCAGTTGGACGACGCCGCGATCAACCGGATCGCGGCTGGTGAGGTCGTGGAGCGGCCCGCCTCGGCGGTCAAGGAGCTGGTCGAGAATGCGCTGGATGCACAGGCGACGCGGATCGAGATCGAGGTCGCCGATGGCGGCAAGACGCTGATCCGCATCACTGACGACGGCATCGGCATGGCCGAGACCGACCTGCCGCTGGCGCTGGCCCGCCACGCGACCTCCAAGATCGACGGGGCGGACCTGTTGAACATCCAGTCCTTCGGGTTTCGCGGCGAGGCCTTGCCCTCGTTGGGGGCTGTCGGACGTCTGACCATCCGCAGTCGTGCGGCGGGCCATGCGGGGGCCGAGCTTTCCGTGTCCGGGGGGGCTGGCGAACAGGTCCGCCCCGCTGCCCTGAGTGGCGGCACCGTGGTCGAGTTGCGCGACCTGTTCTTCGCCACGCCCGCGCGGCTCAAGTTCCTGCGCACCGACCGGGCCGAGATGCAGGCCATCACGGATGTGATCAAGCGGCTGGCCATGGCCGAACCGCAGGTCAGTTTCATCCTGCGCGATGTCTCGGGCGGCCAGGACCGGATCACATTCCGCGCCGATGCGCAGACTGGTGATCTCTTCGAGGCGCTCAAGGGCCGGTTGCGGCGCGTGCTGGGCAAGGATTTCACCGAGAACGCGATTCCGATCGAGGCCGACCGCGAGGGCGTGCATCTGACCGGGTTCGCCGCCCTGCCGACCTATTCGCGCGGCTCGGCGGTGCAGCAGTTCCTTTTCGTCAATGGCCGCCCCGTGCGCGACAAGCTGCTGATCGGGGCACTGCGGGCGGCCTACATGGACACGCTGTCGCGCGACCGGCACCCGGCGGCCTGTCTGTTCATCGAGGTCGACCCGACCCGGGTGGACGTGAATGTGCATCCGGCGAAATCCGAAGTGCGGTTTCGTGATCCGGGCACGGTGCGGGGTCTGATCGTTTCGGCCCTGCGCCACGCGCTGGCCGAGGCCGGGCACCGGTCTTCTTCGACGGTGGCGGGCGCGACCCTTGGTGCCTTTCGGCCCGAGCCCTCCGCGTCGCGCGTCTACCAGATGGACCGGCCCGCGCCGGGCGCCCGTGCTGCCAGCTACGCGGCCCAGGCACCGGGCTTTGCGGAGATGGCGCAGGACTATTCGGCCCGGGTCGAGCCACAGCCGGACCGCGATGACAGCGAGCGCCTTGAAGCGCGGCCCCTGGGCGCTGCCCGCGCGCAGGTGCATGAGAATTACATCGTCGCCCAGACTGAGACCGGCATGATCCTGGTCGATCAGCATGCCGCCCATGAACGGCTGGTCTATGAAAAGCTCAAGCGCCAGATGGCGGACAATGGCGTGGCGGCCCAGGCCCTGCTGATCCCGGAAATCGTCGAGATGTCGCAGGCGGAGGCGCAGACGCTGCTGGACCATGCCGAGGCTTTGCGGAGATTCGGCCTGACGCTGGAGCCTTTCGGCGGCGGCGCGGTGGCCGTGCGCGAGACCCCGGCGCTGCTGGGCGAGGTGAACTGCAAGGCGCTGCTTGCGGATATCCTGGATGAACTGGCCGACCAGGGTTCCAGCGACCTGGTTCAATCCAGGCTTGAGGCGATCCTGTCGCGCGTGGCCTGTCACGGCTCGATCCGCTCGGGGCGCCGGATGCAGGCCGAGGAGATGAACGCCCTTCTGCGCGAGATGGAAGCCACGCCGCTGTCGGGGCAGTGCAACCACGGCCGGCCCACCTACGTGGAACTGAACCTGGCCGATATCGAACGGCTGTTCGGGCGATCATGATCGAGATCGGCGGCAACTCCTACGCGTTTTCGGACCCGGCGGTGATGCTGGCGATCGCGGGCGGCCTCGTCGTGCTTCTTGTGCTCTGGCTGCTGATTGCCACCGTGCGGCGCACCGGGCAGGCGGCCCGGACCGCCGCGCAGTTGGCCTCGCAGATGGGCGGGGTGACGGCCCGGGTGCAGTCGCTGTCAGATGGCCAGCAGCAGCTGTTCGGCGGGCTCAATTCCGTATCCGAGGCGCAGGCGGCACAGCAGCAGAAGACACTTCAGTTGATGGAACAGCGCCTGGCGTCGGTGACCGAGGCCATGAACCAGAACCTGTCGAGCACCGCGCGCAACACGGCGCAATCGCTGGGCGAATTGCAGCAGCGACTGCAAACCATCGACAAGGCGCAAGAGAACATCACCAAGCTGTCGGGCGATGTGCTGTCGCTGCAGGATATCCTGTCGAACAAGCAGACGCGCGGGGCCTTCGGGGAAATCCAGCTGACCGACATCGTGGGCAAGGCCCTGCCCGGTGACAGCTTTGCGCTGCAGGCGACCCTGTCGAACGGCAAGCGCGTCGACTGCCTTGTTCATCTGCCCAATCCGCCGGGGCCCATCGCCATCGACAGCAAGTTCCCGCTGGAAGCCTACGAGGCGCTGCGCCGGGCCAGTACCGACCGCGAGGCGAACGAGGCCGCCAGGGCGCTGCGCGTGGCGGTGAAAAAGCATATCAAGGACATTGCCGAGCGCTATATCATCGACGGAGAGACCGCCGACGGCGCGCTGATGTTCCTGCCCTCCGAGGCGGTCTATGCGGAATTGCATGCCAATTTCCCCGAGGTCGTGCGCGAGGGCTTCGCGGCGCGGGTCTGGATCGTCTCGCCGACGACCTGCATGGCCACGCTCAACACCATGCGCGCCATTCTGAAGGACGCGCGGATGCGCGAACAGGCGGGCGCGATCCGCAAGACCCTGGGCCAGTTGCACCGCGACGTGGAACTGGTGGTGGAACGGGTGGACAAGCTGAACACCCATTTCGGGCAGGCCCGCAAGGATCTGGACGAGATCAACACGGCCGCCGAACGGGCGGGCAAGCGGGCCGGGCGGCTCAACAACTTCGATTTCGAAGAGATCGCGCCCGAGGATCGCGCCGCGACCGGCGTTGTGCCCCCGACCCGCCCGGATCATACCCCAGGCTCCGGCGGCCCCGGGACCGGCTGAGCCGCCCCGGCAGCTCAGATGCGCAGGAAGGGCTGCGCCAGCTTCGGCAACATGCTGTTGAACTTCAGTGGCGCGTCCGTGGCGGCCAGACAGATGCAATCGACACCTTCTTCCGCCACGGGCTGATGGTCGAGATCCTCGTCGGCCACCTCGATGTCACCGGCGCCGAAGCGATCGGTATCGTCGCGGAAGGCGCCTTGCAACACCAGCGTCAGTTCGGTGCCCGCGTGGCCGTGATCGGGCACGGCGCAACCGGCCGGGATGTGCAGCAGCCGCGCCGAGGCATTGGCCGAGGTCGGCAGGATCGCTTGGCGCACGCCGCCGCCCACGCGGCGCCATTTCACCGTCTGCAGGTCGCCGCCAATATACTCGCGCACCGGGCGCGGCAGGCCGCCCGCGTCGCCCTGTGCGGCGTGCTCCTCTTGTGCGTCGTTTGCATCGGCGGGCGCGTCGGCGATCGCCGCCAGTGTGCGGGACAGGCTGTCGGGGGCCATCTCGGCGGTCTCGGTCATGGCGACGACCTCACCGCCGACGGCGTCGAATTCGGCCAGCCGGGCGCGGCACTCGTCACACATCGACACATGCGCAGCGACGATGATGTTGAAGGCCTCGGGCAGGACGCCCGCAGAATAGCCCATCAACAGGGCATCGGTCAGGTGGTGCGTGATCTCTTGCGACATTGTCAAAACCTTACTTCATCTGGCGGCGCAGGCGGTCCAACGCCAGCCGTATCCTTGATTTTATGGTCCCCAGCGGTAGGCCTGTCTGCTCGGCGATCTCGCTGTGCGACAGCTCTCCGTAATAGGCCTTGAGGATCAGGTCCTTCTGCTTGTCGGGCAGGTCCGCGATGGCCTGGCCCAGTTTTCGTGTCTCCTGCTGGAGCACCATGGCCTCGCCCTGCTCTGGCTCGGCCTCGGGGCCCCATGGCAGGTCCTCGGGTTCGGGGCGGCGTTCCTTGCGAAGGATGTCGATCTTGCGGTTCCGCGCCACCGTGAAAATCCAGGTCGAGACGCTGGCCTTTGCCGGATCGAACATGTGCGCCTTGCGCCAGAGCGTGGTCATGACCTCCTGCGTGCATTCCTCGGCAAGCTCAGGACTTGCCCCCGATTTCATCAGGAACGCCTTTACCCGCGGGGCGAAATGCCCGAACAGCTCGGCAAAGGCCGCCTGATCTTGGCGGTCCCGGATCGCCTCGACCTGGGCCACCCAGGCCATGCGGTCCGCCGCGGCCGACTTTCTCAGTCCTGATTGTCTCACCTTGGCCATTGCCCCTCTTGCTCGCATCGCCTGCGTCGCAGCATAAGGGGCCGCGCGCCGGTTCGCATCCGCATTCGTCAGGGTGGCGGTATCGGTCAACATGTGAGATTTACGCGCGGTTTCGATCCCCGGATCAAAAAGTTTTCACCCGGGTTCACCCCTGTTTTTCGATCCATGTCACGGGGGCTGCCGTAACACCCCTGACCAACAAGCACGAATGGAGACAAGATGCCCTCTCAAGCAGGCGCGAGCCGTCAATCGAGGATTGCCGTGATCGGCGCCGGGATATCGGGCATGGGGGCCGCGCACGAACTGTCGCGCGATCACCAGGTCGTGCTCTTCGAGGCGGAGCCGCGCCTTGGTGGCCATGCGCGCACGCGGATGGCGGGGCTGCGGGGCGATCAGCCCGTGGACACCGGGTTCATCGTCTTCAATTACGCCAACTACCCGCACCTGGCCGCGCTTTTCGACGAACTGGACGTGCCGGTGATCAAGTCCGACATGAGCTTCGGGGCCTCGGTCGACGGGGGCCGTTTCGAATACGGCCTGAATTCCCTCAATGCGGTCTTTGCCCAGCGGCGCAACGTGCTGCGCCCGTCCTTTCTGCGCATGTGCCGCGATGTGATGCGGTTCAACGCGCGGGGACTGGACCTGGCCGGCGACCCGGATCTGACCGTCGGCGGTCTGCTCGACCGTCTCGGCGCCGGGGCCTGGTTCCGCGACTACTACATCCTGCCGCTGTCCGGCGCGATCTGGTCGACGCCCAAGGAAAAGATCCTCGATTTCCCCGCCCATGCCATGATGACTTTTTTCAAGAACCATGCGCTGCTGGGCGTCTATGGTCAGCACCAGTGGTACACGGTCAAGGGCGGCAGTCAGGAATACGTCAGCCGCCTGTGCCAGTCCATGGCCCAGCGGGGCGTGGCGATGCGGCTGGGCTGCCCGGTCGATGCCGTGCGCCGCACCGCCAGTGGTGTCGAGATCAAGGTCGAGGGCGCGGATTGGGAGGCCTTCGACGAGGTCGTCTTTGCCAGCCACTCGGACCAGTCCTTCCGGATGCTGGCCGACCCGACCGAGGCTGAACGCGCCAGCGTCGGCAATTTCCGCTATCAGCCCAACACCGTCGTGTTGCATTCCGACCCTTCGGTCATGCCGCGCCGGCGGGCTGTCTGGTCGTCGTGGAACTATACCGAGGCCCCCGACAAGCGCACCGAGAAGATCGACCTGACCTACTGGATGAACTCTCTGCAAAGCTGGCTGGACGAACCGCTCTTCGTGACGCTCAACACCACCCGCCCGATCCGCGAGGAACTGATCTGGGACGAGGTCACGCTGCACCACCCGGTCTATGACCTGGCAGCGCTCGAGGCCCAGCGGACCTGCGCCCGGATCAACGGCGAGAACGGCACCTGGTTCTGCGGGGCCTGGATGAAGGATGGTTTCCACGAGGATGGCCTGTCTTCGGCCATGGACGTGGTCGAGGGCATCCGTGCAAAGACCACGGCGCGTCTGGCGGCGCAGTGACAGCCGTTCAGCACATACCGGGCGAGACCTGGCACGGCCGCAAGGGCGCAGTGAAGAACGCCTTCGCCTATTCCATCGACTACGTGCTTGTCGATGCCGAGGACGGGGCGCCCGCCCATCCGTCGCTGTTCGCGCGCAACGGGCGCGGGGCGATGTCGCTGCAGGATCGCGATCACGGCGGTCCGCCGCATCAGGGCCGCGGGGCGGCCTGGGTCCGGGACGTGCTGCGCCAACATGGGCTGGCCCGGCCCGTGCGGATCGAGCTTCTGGCGCAGCCGCGCGTGCTGGGCCACGTCTTCAACCCGGTCAGTTTCTGGCTGTGCCGTGACGGGCAGGGGGCCCTGACCTGCGTGATCGCCGAGGTAAGCAATACCTTCGGCGACCGCCACTCCTACCTGTGCCACCATGACGATCAGCGCGAAATCCGGCCCGTGGATACCCTGGAGGCGCGCAAGGTCTTTCATGTCTCGCCCTTCCAGGACATCGGCGGCGGATATCGCTTCAACTTCAAGATCACCGACGACCGGGTCGCGATCCGGATCGACTTCTCGGATGGCGAGAACGGCCTGGTGGCGACGCTTGCCGGCCCGCGCAAGCCCCTGAGCAACGGCACGATCCTGCGCGCGATGCTGCGCCGGCCGTTTGGCTCGCGCCGGGTGCTGGCGCTGATCCATTGGCAGGCGCTCAAGCTGTGGTGGAAGGGGGCGGGGTATCGGATGCGTCCAGACCCGCCCGCTGACGAGGTCAGCCGATGAGCGCCACCGCCCAGCGGCTGCCCGCCTATGCGGGCTTTGCCGCCGTGCTTTCGGGCGCGGGCCTGCCGATCTACATCTACGCGCCCAAGTTCTATGCCGACAATTACGGCGTCAGCCTGGCGTTGCTGGGCGCGGTGCTTTTCGGGTTGCGGCTTCTGGACGTGGTCCAGGATCCGGCGCTGGGCTGGGTCAGCGAGCGCCTGCGCCGCTTGCGGCCGGGCGCGGCCACGCTGGGGGCCGGGCTGCTGGCCCTGTCGATGCTGGGCCTGTTTGCCGTGGCCCCGCCCATCGCGCCGGTCTGGTGGTTCGGGCTGACCATCACCGGGCTGTTCACCGCCTTCAGTTTCCTGACGATCACCTTTTATGCCCAGGGCGTGGCCAAGGCCGAGGGCCTTGCTGGGGGCCATGTGCATCTGGCTGCCTGGCGCGAGACCGGGGCGCTTCTGGGGGTCTGCCTGGCCGCCGTCGCGCCCACGCTGCTGACCGGGCTGGTGATCGCCCCCTATGCGGTCTTCGCCGGGGGCTTTGCCGTGGTGGCCGGGCTGGCCGCGCTTGCCATGCTGCCCGAGTGGTCAGCCCGCGGGCACGCCGCGCCGCCCGCACGCATCGGGATGATCCTGCAGGATCGCGTCGCGCGGCGTCTTCTGATCCTCGCGCTGGTCAATGCCGCGCCGCTGGCGGTCTCTTCGACGCTGTTCCTGTTCTTCGTGGAAAGCCGTTTGGCCGCGCCGGGCTGGGAGGGGCCGCTGCTGGTGCTGTTCTTCCTGGCCGCCGCCGCCTCGGCCCCCGGCTGGAGCGCGCTGGCGCGCCGCTTCGGGGCGCGGCCCGTGCTACTGGCGGCCATGGTTCTGGCGGTGGTCTCCTTCGGGTTCACCCTGATGCTCGGGGCCGGGGACACCATACCCTTTGCGGTGATCTGCGTCGCCTCGGGGGCGACCATCGGGGCCGACCTGACCCTGCTGCCGGCCATGTTCGCGCGGCGCATGGCAGCCATCGCGCCCAATGCCGGGCAAGGCTTCGGCCTGTGGTCGCTGGTCAGCAAGTTCACCCTGGCGCTGGCCGCTGCGGTGTTGCTGCCCCTGCTGGAATGGACCGGCTTTCGCGCCGGGGCCGAGGCCCAGCCCGAGGCCGCCCTGGCCATGCTGACGGTGCTCTACGCACTGGTGCCGTCGGTGCTGAAACTCGTGGCGATCGCGCTTCTGGCGGCCACGCAACTGGAGGAAACCACATGACTGCGTTCTATATCCTGCTGGGGATGGCGCTGGTCATCGCGCTGATGATCCTTGGACGCCGGATTGGCGGTTTCACCGCCCAACGCCCGGAGGATTACTCCGATGGCCCGGTTTTCAACGTCCAGACCGTTCTGAACGGTCCGCTGGCCTGCGAGGGCGTGATCTATGGCCCGACCGGACGTGTCGCTTCGCGCTTTGTCGCGCGCTTCGAAGGCAGCTGGGAGGGCAATGTCGGCACCCTGCGGGAAGTCTTCGACTATGATAGTGGCAGTCACCAAGAGCGTCAGTGGCTGTTGCGCCTGGGCAATGAAGGTCGGATACAGGCGACGGCGCCCGATGTGATCGGCACGGGCGAGGGCGCGCAGCACGGATCGGCGGTGCGCCTGAAATACCGCATCAAGTTGACGGAGGAGGCGGGCGGCCACGAATTGGACACGGTGGACTGGATGTATCTGATGCCCAATGGCACGATCATGAATCGCAGCCAGTTCCGCAAGTTCGGAATCAAGGTGGCCGAGCTTGTCGCCACCATGCGCCCGATCCACGGTGATGGCGAGATGACGCCGGGCGCGTGAGGCCCGGTCTGTGACCGGCGCGGGGACAGGCGCTTAGGGAAAAGGGCGGCCAGGGTCGCCCGGAAGGAGTAAACGTGAGAGAGTTTGCAGGAAAACGCTACTGGGTGGTCGGCGCCAGCGAGGGGCTGGGCCGCGCCGTGGCCCACCACCTCAGCCGCGCGGGGGCCGAGCTGATCCTCTCGGCGCGGTCCACCGAAAGCCTTCAGGCGCTGGCCGAGGAGCTATCCGGCAAGGCCCATGTGCAGCCCATGGACATCGGCGACGACGGGAGTGTCAGGAAGGCCGGTGAGGCCGTGGGCGCGGTGGACGGGGTGGTCCTGCTGGCCGGGGTCTACTGGCCCTTCGCCGCGCAGGACTGGAACGCCGAGCAGGCCACCGCCATGGCCAATGTCAATTTCACCGGCTTCATTCGCGTGCTGGGGCAGGTCGTGCCGGGCATGGTCGCGCGGGATGCGGGCCATATCGTCATCACCTCGTCGCTGACCGGGTTCCGCGGGCTGCCGGGGTCCATCGGGTATACCGCCTCCAAGGCGGGCACCATGAGCTTGGCCGAATGCATGCACGCAGACCTGCGCCGCACCGGCGTGGATGTGCAGGTGGTCAATCCCGGCTTCATCCGCACCCGGTTGACCGACAAGAACGACTTTCGCATGCCCTTCATCATGGAACCGGCCGCCGCCGCGCAGGAGGTTTTCGAGCACATGCAGACCGACGCTTTCAAGCGCAGCTTTCCGACGGTGTTTTCCTGGGTCTTCCGGTTGTCGCAATTCCTGCCGGACTGGGCGTATTACCGCCTCTTTGGGCGCTGAACTTGTCATGGATCAAGGTGGCGTGCCAATCTGAATCGCAAGATAGACGGGCGAACGGGACAGCGAGCTGCGGGAGGATCCGATGCTGAACATCACTGTCGACAAGGTCGCCGAGGTCATCATCCTCGCGCGGGAAATGGACCGGGCCGAGGCCGAATTCGACGCCTTCGTCGGCGGCCTGACCGAAGAGGAACAGGCCGGCCTGGTGGCGATCATGTGGATCGGGCGCGGCTCCTACGAACCCGAGGAACTGGCCGAGGCCACCCGCCACGCCAGTGCCGAGGCCAGCACCCCGACGGAAACCTACCTCAAGGGGTCGCCGCATCTGTCCGACCACCTCGAGAACGGGCTGGACGCGCTGGGCATTTCCGCCAGCGCCGAGGAAGACGCGCTCTATCAGGACAGGTAGGCACACAAGACCCGCGCGGGGCGGTGCCGGACGCCCCGCGTCGATCGGGGCCGCGCGGCCATGGCCCGGGAGCTGGGCTGATGGATCGTTCCTTCGGTATCTTGAAACGGCTCTACGAGGACCGGGGCGTGACCTTCCTGCTGGCTGAACAGACCGCCATTGGGGCGCAGCTTGTCACCCAAGACGCGGTTACCCGGCCGGCACCCCCTGGCGCCGCGGACGTGCCCCTCTGCGTAGTGGGGGCAGGGCGGCGCAGATGCCGCGACCGGCGCGCCGACCGCCGCCGCACGCGCGGGCTGGCGTAACCCGTTGCGTGCTTTCCTGGCCATACCGCTGCCCGAGGACATGCATGAGGCTCTCGTGGAGGTGCAGGCCGATCTGCCGGGCCGCCCCGTGCCCGAGGAGACCCTGCACCTGACGCTCGCCTTTCTGGGCGATGTGACACCGCAAGAGCTGGACGAGCTGCACCTGGAGCTTACCGGGCGCATCCTGCCGGGTTGCGATCTGGCCGTGACCGGTTTGGCGGGCTTTCGCCAAGGTCCTTGAGGCCCGCCTCGGCCTCGGCCAGGGCCTTGCGGGCCGCCTGCGCCTCGTCCTCGTTGCGCGTTACGGCAAGGCCAGAGCTTTCCAGCTTGCCCTCGGCCAGGTTGCGGTCCGCCTCGGCGCGGCTCAGGGCGCGGGCAGCCTCGGCCACCTGCGCATCCGCGGCGCGGCGCGCCTCGCGGGCACTGCTTTCGGACTCGGTCAGTTCCGCCATCCGTTCGGTCAGGCTGTCATGGGCCATGCCTGCGCCGTGGGCCTTGGCGTTGGCCTCTTCAAGGTCGCGTTTGAGTTCCACAAGGCGGTTGAGCTGTTGCAGGCGCAGCGCCGCCGCCGAGGGTGCGTCTTCCGCCGCCGCGCGGAACCCGTCCCAGCGCCACAGATCGCCCTCGATGCTGACAAGGCGCTGGCCCGGCAAAAGGTCCTGTTGCAGGCGCGGGCCATCGGCGGCCTCGACCAGCCCGACCTGCCCCATCCGGCGCACCAGCACCGGTGGGACCGAGACGAAGTTGGTCAGTGCCGTGACGCCCGCGGGCAAGGCCTGGGGATGCGCATACCCCGGCAGGGCGATCCAGCCCGAGGTCTTCGCGTCCTCGATCGCCGGGGCGCGCAGGTCGTCGGACAGCGCCGCGCCCAGCGCCTTTTCATAGCCACCTTCGACGCGCAGCTGGTCGAGAATCTGCACACCCTCCTCGGCGTCACGGTCCACCATCTTGGCCAATGCACCAACCTCGGCGCGCAGGGCGTTGGCCTCGCCCTCGGCCTCGGACCGCTGGGCGCGGGCATCGGCCTCGCGGGTCTGGGTCTCGCTGCGCGCGGTCTCGGCCTCGGCCAGCACCTGTTCGGCCTTCTCGGCAGTGGCGCGAGCGGTGGTCTCGGCCGCTTGCGCAGCGCTGTAGTCCTGCGCGGCCTTCTCGAGGGCCAGCTGCGCCTCGCCCTGTGCAGACTTGGCCTGCGCCGCTGCGGCCTCGGCCTTGTCCAGGGTCTTGCGGTTGTCATCGACCAGGCGATGCGCCGACTGATGCCGCGCGGCCAGACGCGCCACGTCCTCGGTCAGCTGGCTCAGGTCGGTTTCGCGGTCCTGCAAGACCTGTGCCGCGTCCTGGGCCTCGGCCTGAGCCGCTTCGAGTTTTTCTGCATGGCCCTCACCGGCCTTGGCAAGCTCCCGGGCCTCCCATTCAAGGCGTTCGATGGTCTCGCCGGCATCCTTGTTCAGCCCGGCCTCTCGGTCCATGTCGCGGGTCAATTGTTCGATCCGCGCGGTCAGGGTCTCGATGGTCTGTTTTGCGCGCGCGTCCTGGTCGTTGAGCGTGTCTCGCTGGACCTGCAGGCGCTGCAGGACGGCGGCGGCGATGGCCTCTTCCTCGCGCAGGGGGGGCAGGGCCTCCTCGGCCTCGGCGCGGGCGCGGGCCGCCTCCCGCGCCGTGGTCTCGGCGCGCCCCGCCTCGGTGGTCTTTCCGGTCAGCGCCGCCTCGGCCTCGGCGAGGGCCACGTCGGCCTCTTGCCAGCGCCGATAGAGCAGCAGGCCCTCGGACTGGCGCAGGTCTTCGCCAATGACGCGATACCGCGCAGCCTGCTTTGCCTGACGGGCCAGTTGCTGCAACTGCGCGGCCAGTTGTTCGATCACGTCATCGACCCGGGCGAGGTTGGATTCCGATCCCTTCAGCTTCAACTCCGCCTCGTGGCGGCGTTGGTAGAGGCCGGAAATCCCCGCCGCCTCTTCGAGGATGCGGCGGCGCGCCTTGGGCTTGGCATTGATCAACTCACTGATCTGGCCCTGCCGGACCAACGCGGGCGAATGCGCCCCGGTCGATGCATCGGCAAAGAGCATCTGCACGTCGCGCGCACGCACGTCCTTGCCACTGACCTTGTAGGCGCTGCCCACGTCGCGGGTGATGCGGCGGATGATATCGAGGTTGTCCTGGTCGTTGAAAGCCGCGGGGGCCAGCCGCTCGGAATTGTCCAGATGCAGTGACACCTCGGCGTGATTGCGCGCCGGCCGGGTGGCCGCCCCGGCAAAGATCACGTCCTCCATGCCGCCGCCTCGCATCGCGGTGGGGCGGTTCTCGCCCATGACCCAGCGCAGCGCCTCCAGCAGGTTGGACTTGCCGCAGCCATTGGGCCCCACAACCCCTGTCAGCCCGTCCGAGATCACCAGATCGGTGGGGTCGACGAAGCTCTTGAAGCCATTGAGTCTGAGGCGGGTGAACCGCATGGGCGGGCTGCTCGTGTCTGATTCCTGTCCAAGGTGTATGGTGAGCCGCGTTTTCCCGACCTGTCAACGCGCTGCGCGCCGATATGGGTATCGCTGCCAGATTATCCACAAGATATTGATCGCGCGCCCCGTGCCGCAAGCGATGGTCAGGAAATTACATTTCATTGTTGACATGTGTTATCGAGTCCCCCATGTTCAAAACATAACGACTTTGCAATGTATCAGGAGGCACCCATGTCCCACACCACGCAACGCCCGGCGGACACCTATTCGCCGCTCTATTTCCTGGCCTCGCTGGGGGCCGGTGGCCTTGCCGTCACCTTCTTCATGTACCTGATGTTCTGGGTCCCCCATCCCGGCCAGCCCGTGCCGATCTTCGAAGACATCCTGGCCGCCTTCCAGTCCGGCGGGCTGCCGCTCCAGGCCGCGATCGGGGTGGCCGTGACCGGCATTGCCGGCTTCGCCTTCCTGAATATCAAGTTGCTGCTCTGGAACCTGCGCCAGCTTTCGGCCTTCTCCAACACCGAGAAATTCGACAAGCTGGTCAATTCCAACGCCGAGACCACGCTGCTGGCAATGCCGCTGGCGCTGGCCATGACGGTGAACGCCATGTTCATCCTCGGCCTTGTCTTCGTGCCCGGCCTCTGGGGGGTCGTCGAATACCTCTTCCCGATGGCGCTGGTCGCCTTCGCCCTGATCGGCTGGATCGCCTTCCGCCGCATCGGCGCCTTCCTGGGTCGCGTGTTGTCCGAAGGCGGCGTTTTCGACGTGACCGCGAACAACTCCTTCGCCCAGCTGCTGCCCGCCTTCGCGCTGTCCATGGTCGCCGTCGGCCTGGCCGCCCCTGCCGCCATGAGCACCGTGCCGCTGACCGTCGGCGTTTCGCTGATCCTGTCGATCACCGTGGGCACCATTGCCGCGCTCTATGCCGTGGTCGCCGCCGTGGTCGCCTTCAACTCGATGCTGCAGCATGGCACCGCCAAGGAAAGCGCCCCGACCCTGATGGTCGTCGTGCCGATCCTGACCGTCTTGGGCATCATGATGCTGCGCCAGAGCCACGGGCTGCACACCACCTTCGAGGCCACCGGCGCCCCGGCGGACAATCTTATGACGACGACCATGCTTCTGGCCGTGCAGGGTGTCTTCCTGGCGCTTGGCCTGCTGGTGCTGCGCCGCCAGGGCTACGCCGACGCCTACCTGCGCGGTGACGGCAACTCGCCCGGTGCCTATGCGCTGGTCTGCCCCGGTGTCGCGCTGTCGGTCATGACCCAATTCTGGATCAACAAGGGCCTTGTCGGTGCCGGCTTGATCGCCAAGTTCGGTGTCGCCTACTGGGCCTTCAGCGGCGTCGCCATCGCCTTCCAGGTGGCCATGATCGCCCTCGTCTTCCACCTGAACCGGCGCCACTTCCGCCGTCCGGCCGAGGGCCAGGCCGTGCCGGCCGAGTAATATCCCTTCGGGACCGGAACGGGCGCGCCTCAGGGCGCGCCCGTTTTCTTTCGGGTGTTCGCGCCACAGACGGGCCTACCGGGCAGACGGCCTGTCAGGTACCTTGCGAAACGTCGGACAACCGCATCGTCGGTGACAGCGCATCCGCGTCCACCTGCAGCTCGATCACGGCCAGTCTGCCCGCGTCCCGCGCCTGCATGAAGGCCGCCGGGAAATCCGCCGTTGCCGTGACCGCCGCTCCGTGGCCGCCATAGGCGCGGGCGAGGGCGGCGAAATCCGGGTTGGCCAGCGCCGTGCCCGAGACCCGGCCGGGATAGTGCTTTTCCTGGTGCATCCGGATCGTGCCGTAGCGGCCATTGTTGACCACGATGACGATGGGCGCCGCCCCGTGCTGCATGGCCGTGGACATCTCGTTCAGGGTCATCTGGAAACATCCGTCACCCGCGAAACAGACGACCGGCCGGCCCGGATGCTCCAGCGAGGCAGAGACCGCCGCCGGAAACCCGTATCCCATCGAACCGCTGGTTGGCGCCAGTTGCGTGCCATGCCGCTTGAAGCAGAAATGGCGATGCAGCCAGGCCGCGTAGTTGCCTGCGCCGTTGGTCAGGATCGCATCCTCGGGCAAGTTGTCGGACAGCCAGAGCACCACCTCTTCCAGCTTCACCTCGCCAGGGGTTTCCTGCGGCGCCACCCAGGCCTCGTAGTCGGCCCGCGCCGCTCGGGTCCAGTCGGACCAGTCCCGCCCGCAGGCGGGCAGGCGCGCCAGCGCACGGGTGAATGTGACCGCATCCGCCGTGACCGCCAGATCAGGCTGATAGACTCGGCCCGGCTCGCCCGCATCGGAGTGAACGTGGCAAATCCGGCACTGCGGGGCGGCGGGATCGATCAGGGTATATCCCCGCGTTTCGATATCACCCAGCCGCGAGCCGATGACCAACAGCGCGTCCGCAGATCGGACCCGATCCGCAAGCGCAGGGTTCATGCCGACGTTCAGATCGCCCGCATAGCAGGGATGGCGATTGTCCAGATAGTCCTGCCGCCGGAACCCCAGCGCAACCGGCAGCCCCTGGGTTTCCGCGAAGGTCGCCAGATCCTGGGCCGCATCGGGCGACCAGTGCGGTCCGCCGACCACCACCAAAGGGCGCTCGGCGCGGGAAAGCCAATCCAGCACATCTTCGGCGGTGCCGGCATGGGGCGGGGCGAGATCCACCAGCGGCGCGCGGATCACGGGCGGGTCGACCCGGGCCGACAGCATGTCCTCGGGCAGCGCCAGCACGACGGGGCCCGGCCGTCCGCTGACCGCGACGGAAAAGGCCCGGGCGACATACTCGGGCAGGCGCTCGGTCTGATCGACTTCGGCCACCCATTTGGCCAACCCGCCGAACATCGCGCGATAGTCAACCTCCTGAAAGGCCTCCCGGTCGCGGTGGTCGCGGGCGACCTGTCCCACGAACATCACCATCGGCGTGCTGTCCTGCCGCGCGATATGAATGCCCGCACTGGCATTGGTGGCACCGGGGCCGCGGGTCACGAAGCAGATGCCGGGCTGACCGGTCATCTTTCCATAGGCCTCGGCCATCATGGCGGCGCCGCCTTCCTGCCGGCAAACGATATTTGCGATGCCGCTGTCGCGCAGTCCGTCCAGCGCGGCGAGAAAGCTCTCGCCCGGCACCGAAAAGACCCGCCGCACCCCGAGCCGCTGCAACTGCTTCACCAGGATTTCACCACCGTGACAGGCCATGCCGCCCCCCTTTCGCGATTTCGCACAACCATGTGTCAGTCTCCGCGGGGTGGCAAGGCGGCGACGAACGCCTATTCTCGCGGAAACGAAATCAACGAGAGACCCCTATGTCCTATCTGCTCGGCCTTTCAGGCGCGCTCCGCCAGGCCTCGACCAACACCAAGCTGATGCGCGCGGCGGCCCGTATCTATGATCCTGCCGAATTCGCCGAGGGCGACCTGGACCTGCCGCTGTACAATGGCGATGTCGAGGCTCAGGGCCTGCCCGACAAGGTGCAGACCCTGTCCAACCAGATCGCCGGGGCCGAGGCTGTCATCATCTCCTGCCCGGAATACAACAAGGCGCTGTCGGGGGTGATGAAGAACGCCCTCGACTGGGTCAGCCGCACCAAGGGCAGCCCCTGGCGTGACAAGCCTGTGGCCATCATGTCGGCAACGGCCGGACGCGCGGGCGGCGAACGGTCGCAATCTTCGCTGCGGCTTTGCCTCAACCCATTCCGTCCCATTGTGATCCCGGGGCCGGAGGTCCTGATCGCGGGCAGCAGCGAGGCCTTCGACGAGAATGGCGAGCTGATCAACGCCGCCTCGGTCAGGATGCTGACCGATCTGATGGATCAACTGCGGGCCATGGCGCGCGGCTAAAGGCTGGCGCGGGGATCGAACCCCGCCGGGATGCGGTCTTGGCCTTCCAGCACGAGGTCGGCCATGACCTCACCCGCCAGCGGGGCCATGCCAAAGCCGATCTTGAACCCGCCATTGGCGAGAAAGTCGCCCTCCCGGAACGGGTGCCGCCCGAGCATCGGCGCACGGGTGCGGCTGCGCGGGCGCACCCCGGCCCAGCGCCGGATTTCCCGTGCCTCGGCCAGGGCGGGCACGGCGGTACGGGCGCGGGCCAGCAGGACATCGCATTGGGAATCGGTGGTGTCGGCGGCGGCGAAGTCACGCTCGGTCGTCGACCCTATGGCAACCGTTCCGCCTGCATGTGGCACGATATGCAGCCCCTCCACGAAGAGCTGCGGCATCGTGGCTGCGTCATGCCCCAGCAGCAGGGCCTGACCCTTGATCCCGGTCCCGACAAGGCGGGTGTGCCGGGCGGTCATGTCTTCGAGGCCGCGCCAGCCCGTGGCCCAGACAACCTGCCCCTCGGCCCTGCCCCCGGTCGCGATCTCACCGCCCTTGGCGCGAAGGGCCGCGGCCAGCGCATCGCAGGCCTGCCGCGGGTGCAGCCGCCCCGTCAGCGTGTCGTGGATCAGATAGCCGGTCGGCGTTGCCGGCGCCCAGTCGTCGTCGGGGCGCTCGATCACGTCCCATGCCGCACGGCCCTGCCACAGCCGCGCCGCGCTTTCGGCCCGCGTGCGGGCGAGCGCCAAGGCACCGGCATCCGCCAAAGGCTGCCAGCGCCCGGTGCGGGCATAGCCGGGAGACAGGCCGCCAACCGCCTCGACTTCACCCCAGAAGTCCGCGCCCATCAGAAGGCTCTCCAGCTGAAACGCCTTCTTCTCGTTCCACTGCTCGGGCACATGCGGGGCCAGCGCGCCGACGATCCCGCCCGAGGCCCCGGCACCCACGCCGTCGGGGTCGATCACGCGGACAGCGGCGCCGCGCCGGGCACAGCACCAGGCCACCGACAGGCCAAAGGCCCCGGCCCCGAACACGGTCACGTCCACCATTGCCAATCCCCCGTTTTCCGACGCATCTTCGCGGCCAAGGCCATAGGACAGATGATCATGACAGACCAGCGGGCACAGATCGACTGGCGCGCGGGGCACATCCCCGTCTCGACGCGCTTCGACGATCCCTATTTCTCGCTGGAGGATGGCCCGGCCGAGACGGCGCACGTCTTTCTTGCAGGCAATGACCTGCCCGCGCGGTTCTGCGCCGGGTTCCGTATCGGTGAGCTCGGGTTCGGGACGGGTCTGAACTTTCTTGTCGCGCTGGCGGCCTTCCGGGCAGCAGGCCTCTCGGGCCGCCTGCACTTCATCAGCTTCGAGGCCTACCCCATGGCGCCCGCCGACCTGCGGCAGGCGCTTGCCGCCTATCCCGACCTGCCCGGCGCGATGTTGACCGACGGCGTGCCAGAGGCGCTGGATGGGCCGGATTTCAGCCTGCGGGTGATCCTCGGAGACGCCCGAGAGACCCTGCCCCTCTGGCCCGGCCGCGCCGATGCCTGGTTTCTCGACGGCTTTTCCCCAGCCAAGAACCCCGAACTTTGGGGGCCGGACCTGATGACGCAAGTGGCCCGCCACACCGCCCCCGGCGGCACGGCGGCAACCTATACCGCTGCCGGCCACGTGCGCCGCGCACTAGAGGCGGCCGGTTTCGAGGTCAGCCGTGCGCCCGGGTATGGGCGCAAGCGCCACATGACGCGGGCAAGGCGCTGATGCAGTCCAACCCCCGCCTTGGCATCCTGCTGATGATCGCCACCACCTTCGTCTTTGCCATGCAGGACGGGATCAGCCGCCACCTGGCGCGCGAATACAACGTGATGATGATCGTCATGATCCGCTACTGGTTCTTCGGGCTTTTCGTCATGGCCATCGCGCGGCGGCAGGCCGGGTCGATCCGGGGTGCCGCCCGCACCACACAGCCCGCGTTGCAGATCTTACGAGGGCTTCTGCTGGCCGCCGAAATCTGCGTGATGGTGCTGGCCTTCGTCTATCTCGGGCTGGTGGAAAGCCACGCAGTCTTTGCCTGCTATCCATTGCTGATCGCGGCGCTGTCGGGCCCGGTGCTGGGGGAAGGTGTCGGCTGGCGGCGCTGGCTGGCCATCGGTGTGGGCTTCCTCGGCGTGCTGATCATCCTGCAACCGGGGATCACCGTGTTCCGGCCCGCTGCGGTGATCCCGCTGATCGCGGCCACGATGTTCGCGCTCTATGGCCTGCTGACACGCTATGCCGCACGGCGCGACAGTGCCGCCACCTCGTTCTTCTGGACCGGGGTCAGCGGCATGGGCGCCCTGACACTGGCAGGTGTCTGGTTCTGGGAGTCGATGAGCGCCCCCGACTGGGGCTGGATGGGGACGCTCTGCATCACCGGTGCGTTGGGGCATTTCCTGCTCATCAAGACCTACGAGGTCGCCGAGGCCAGCGCCGTGCAGCCCTTCGCCTACCTGCAACTGGTCTTTGCGTCGGCACTGGGGCTTGCGGTGTTCGACGAAACGCTCGCCCCGAACGTCGCCATCGGCGCCGCCATCGTCGTGGGCGCCGGGCTGTTCACGCTATTGCGCACCCGTCGCGGCGCCTGAAAGGTTGGACGGGCGCAGCCGCGGCCTGAGATCGGGCAGGCCCAGCGCCTCGGGCCGCAGGCGGGGCCGTATCACCGGCGCGGCACCGCGCAGCAGGTCGCGGAATGCCACCGGGCCGGTTTCCCCGGTCAGCCGGGCGCGGTAGACGGGAATGCCCTCGGTGACCCGCATGACGTAGTTCCGCGTCTCGCGGAAGGGGATGTGCTCGATCCAGTCGACCACGTCCATGTCACCGCGCCGCGGGTCGCCACGCTCCGAAATCCAGCTGCGCGCCCGGCCCGGCCCGGCATTGTACCCCACTGCGATCAAGACCGGGCTGTCCCCGAATTCACCGCGCAGATAATCCAGGTAGGCGGCGCCCAGCCGTGCGTTGTAGGGCCAGTCCACCACCAGGCGCGCCCGCGAATAGGGCAGATCGAGCGCCCGGGCCATGTCCTGCGCAGTGCCTGGCATCAACTGCATCAGGCCCAGCGCCCCCACGGCGCTGCCCGCATCCGTGCGAAACTCGCTTTCCTGCCGCGCGATGGACAGGGCCAGGGCCGGTTCGACCGGCAGGTGCATCTCGGCCAAGGGATGCACCGGGAAATGGTGATCCTGCACGAGCAGATCCCGGCGCAGGGCGGATTTCGCCACCATGACTGTGAAGAAGGGCTCGTCCAGCTCCATCAGCAGGTCACCCATCTGGCCCACCTCCTGCCGGTCGAGGTCACGCGCGAGGTCGGCGAGGAACAGCACCGCGAGGCCACGCTCCTCGCCCGACAGCAACAGCATGGCGGCGCGGAACCTGTCATCGGTCACGAAGGACGCATCCCGCCAGTCGGCAAACCCCTCGCCCCCCGCAAGGGCCGCGTCCAGCGGTTGGCCCAGACGCTCCGAGGCCAGCAACCCGTAAAAGGTCGTCTGATGCTGTGCGGCACGGGAAAAGGCGGCACGGGCGGCCTCGCTATCGCCCAGCGCCTCATGGGCACGGCCCAACCAGTAGCCTGCGCGGCCTGTCGAGATCGGCGTCGAGACCGCCGCTGCGAAGGTCTCGAAATGGCGCAGGGCCAGGGCGGGATCGTCCAGGTAGGTCAGCGCAAGATAGCCCGAGAGCCACTCCAGGTCGGCGAAGGACGCGCCATCGTCCAGAAAATGCTTGCTGGCCAACTCATAGGCGACGCGCGGTTCGCCTTCACGCATCTGCCAGCGCGCGAGGATCCGCCGCCAGCTGGCCCAGCGCCAGGGATGGACCAGCGCCTCGGCACTGACCGACCGCGCGCGCAGCAGGGCCACAGCGTCGGTCCAGTCACCGCGTCCGGCAAGCCAATTGAACCTGTCATAGGCCAGCGCCGGATCATCCCGCATATCCTCCGGCACAGCTTCCAGCCGGTCGGGCAGGTCTTCGGCGCCCTCGATATAGCCGATGCGGGCGTGGGCCAGGGCGCGGGCCTCGTCGGTCAGCAGGGGCAGCAGACGGGTGGTATCCTCGGCCCGCCAGCGCCAGAGCATCCTGTCGGCCCGTTCGGCGTGATGGGGGGCCAGCACCTCAGGATAATCCGCAAATAGCGCCGCGAACCCTTCCTCGGAAAGGCCTTGCGTCGTCCACAGGTCGATCAGCATCGCCTCGGCCTCCTCCGCGCGGCCCGCCTCGGCAAGAGCCTTTGCATAGGCCAGCGCGCCGCTGCCGGTTTCGGTCCTGCGCCCTTCGAAGAAGGCCAGAACCCGGTCGGTCGGCACGGTGTCGTCGATCAGGCCCTCGGCGGCCTCGCGCGCGGCATCCAGTCCGGGCCAGTCGGCCCGCGCCGCCAGGAAAGCCGGGTATTCGGCGAAGACAGCATCGCCCGCGCGCAGGCGCAGCCAGGTGATCAGGTCGCGCCCGAGGTCGTCCCCGATATCATCCTGGTCTTCCATCAGGGCATAGGCGGTTTGCCAGTCGCCCGCCTCAGCCGCAGCAAAGGCCGCCACGGCAGGGGCCGCATCGCCGCCCTCCTGTGCCGTGGCCGGGGCGCACAGGCATAGCCAGACCCCCAGGGCCGCCAATATCTGCCGCATGTTTCGCCCCTTCCGACGCCGGTTAAACAGCATGCTAGCGCCATCGCGCCGGGCCGCAATTCACAAACTTGGCAAAGGCGGAAAACCGCACTAGGGTCCGCGCGATTTTACTGCCGGGCAATCCTGCCCGCACCACGGAAGGAAGCGTGTCATGATCAAGGGGTCCATTCCCGCCCTCGTCACGCCGTTCAAGGACGGCCAGCTCGATCTTGAAACGCTGAAGATGCTGGTAGACTGGCATGTCGATCAGGGCAGCCACGGAATCGTGCCGGTGGGCACCACGGGCGAAAGCCCGACGCTGAGTCATGCCGAGCACGACCGCGTCGTCGCCGAGGTGATCGCCGTCGCCGCCGGGCGCATCCCGGTGATCGCCGGGGCCGGGTCCAACAACACCGCCGAGACCGTGCGCCTGGTGAAGGCTGCGAAAGCGGCCGGGGCCGACGCCGCCCTTGTCGTGACGCCCTATTACAACAAGCCCACGCAGAAAGGCCTGATCGCCCATTACACGGCCGCCGCCGACTGCGGCCTGCCGATCATCATCTACAATATCCCGGGTCGGTCTGTCGTGGACATGAGCCCGGCGACAATGGGCGAACTGTCCCGTCACCCCAACATCATCGGGGTCAAGGACGCCACCGGCGACCTGGCCCGGGTGCCCCGGCAACGGATCACTTGCGGTGCGGATTTCATCCAGGTTTCCGGCGAGGACGCCACGGCTCTGGGCTTCAACGCCCATGGCGGCACCGGCTGCATCTCGGTCACGGCCAATGTGGCGCCCAAGCTGTGTTCCGAGATGCAGGAGGCCACGCTGGCCGGCGATTTCGAAACGGCGCTGCAGATCACCGACCGGCTGATGCCGCTGCATATCGCCATCTTCGAAGAGCCGGGCCTGGTCGGCGCCAAATACGGCATGTCCCTGCTGGGGCTCTGCGACGCCGAAGTGCGGTCGCCGCTGGCCCCGCTTGAAGACAGCACCAAGACCCACATCCGCGACGGCATGGTTCATGCGGGCCTGTTGAACTAGGCCCGCCGCCGGGCGATCGCGCCCCGCCCCGGCCCGTCCACGACGTGTGAGACCAAGTGCCGGCCGGGGATCGAGCGGCGGTCGCCACGGGCCGGACCGCTTGTGCACGCTGGCCCCATGGCCTATCTCACCACTCCATGACCAAGAAACAGCCCGACAACCCAAACTACAAGGTCATCGCCGAAAACCGGCGGGCCCGTCGTGATTTCGAGATCGTCGAGGATCTCGAATGCGGCATTGTGCTGTCCGGCTCCGAGGTCAAGTCGCTGCGCACCGGCCAGTCCAACATCGCCGACAGCTATGCCAGCGTCGAGGGCGGCGAGCTCTGGCTGACCAATGCCTATATCGCCCCCTACCAGCAGGCCATGTTCCCGCACGAGGAACGCCGCCGCCGCAAGCTGCTCGTCAGCAAGCGCGAGTTGGCGCGGATGTGGAACGCCACCCAGCGCGAGGGTATGACCCTCGTACCGCTGGTGCTTTATTTCAATCACAAGGGCGTCGTGAAGGTGAAGGTCGCCACCGCAAAGGGCAAGAAGAAGGCCGACAAGCGCGCCACCGAGGCCAAGCGCGACTGGAACCGCCAGAAGCAGCGCCTGCTCAAACAGAACGGCTGACCGCGGCCCGGCGCCATGGAAACCTTGCAGTCTTGTGGGCGCGGCTGTAGGGACAATGCGTTTGCAGCGCGAGAGTGACCCGATGGCGAACGACGATCCCAAGACACTTGTCTCGACGGGCTGGCTGGCCGGCCACCTCAAGGACCCGGACCTGCGGGTGATCGACGCCTCCTGGTACATGCCCGACGCGGACCGCGACCCGCGCGCGGAGTATGACGCGGCCCATATCCCCGGCGCGCGCTTTTTTGACATCGACGAGATCAGCGATCACCGCTCGCAGTTGCCGCACATGGCGCCCCCGGTCGAGAAGTTCATGTCGCGGATGCGCGCCATGGGCGTGGGCGACGGCCATCAGGTGGTCATCTACGACGGCGCCGGGCTGTTTTCCGCCGCGCGTGTCTGGTGGCTGTTCCGGCTGATGGGCAAGACGGATGTGGCCGTGCTGGACGGCGGCCTGCCGAAGTGGCGCGCCGAGGGCCGCCCGGTCGAGGACATGGCCCCGGTCATCCGCGACCGTCACATGACCGTCCAGCGCCAGAACCACCTTGTCAAGGATGTCACGCAGGTGGCCCGCGCCGCCAAGCTGAAGGATCACGAGATCATCGACGCCCGCCCCGCCGAGCGGTTTCGCGGCGCGGTGCCGGAACCCCGCGCCGGGCTGCGCGCGGGCCATATCCCCGGGTCGCGCAACCTGCCCTTTGCCGAGCTGCTGAACGAGGATGGCACGATGAAAGACGCCACGGCCCTGAAAACCGCCTTCGAGGCGGCCGGGGTCGACCTGACGAAACCGGCCATCACCAGCTGCGGGTCGGGCGTGACCGCCGCGATCCTGGCGCTGGGGCTGGAACGGATCGGAAAGACGGACCATGCCGTCTATGACGGCAGCTGGTCGGAATGGGGCATGTACGACGACCTGCCCATCGCAACCGGAGAGGCCTGATGCTGGAAAACCTGCGCCAACAACCCGCCGACAAGATCCTCGCGCTCATGGCGCAGTACAAGGCCGACGACCGCCCCGGCAAGATCGACCTGGGCGTCGGCGTCTACCGCAACGCCGAGGGAAAGACGCCGGTGATGCGCGCGGTCAAGGCCGCCGAACGCCGCCTGGTCGCGGAACAGGACACCAAGGCCTACACAGGCCTCGCGGGCGATCCGGCCTTTGCCGACGCGATGATCGAGCTGGTGCTGGCCGACAGCGTCGCGCGCGACAGGGTCGCGGCCATCGCCACGCCCGGCGGCACCGGGGCCTGCCGGCAGGGGTTCGAACTGGTCCGGCTGGCCAATCCGAGCGCCACTGTCTGGGTATCGAACCCGACCTGGCCCAATCATGTGTCGATCTTGAATTTCATGCAGATGCCACAGACGACCTATCGCTATTTCGACGATGCGACGGGCGGGATCGACTTTGACGGGATGCTGGCCGACCTCGCCGGGGCCAAAGCGGGAGATATCGTGCTGCTGCACGGCTGTTGTCACAACCCCACCGGCGCCAACCTGACG
Source organism: Roseovarius halophilus (ex Wu et al. 2025) (assembly GCF_047086965.1). Lineage (NCBI taxonomy): Bacteria > Pseudomonadati > Pseudomonadota > Alphaproteobacteria > Rhodobacterales > Roseobacteraceae > Roseovarius > Roseovarius halophilus (ex Wu et al. 2025). The sequence goes on from NZ_JBKOTX010000002.1 coordinate 30,278, forward strand.
CTGGAGCAGATCGACGAGGTCATCGCGGTAATGGAGGGCAAGGGCCTGGTCCCGATGATCGACATCGCCTACCAGGGCTTCGGCGACGGGCTGGACGCGGATGCGGAAGTGACCCGTCGCTTGGCAACGGCCTTCGACAACGCGTTGATCGCTGCCAGCTGTTCCAAGAACTTCGGCGTCTACCGCGAACGCACCGGCATCCTGATGGCCCTGTCCCGTGATGCGGACGAGGCCGCGCTGAGCCAGCAGAACATGAACTATCTCAACCGGCAGAACTATTCCTTTCCGCCCGATCACGGCGCGCGCTGCGTCAGCATGATCCTGTCCGACCCGGACTTGCGGGCCGAGTGGCAGACCGAACTGGAAGAGGTGCGCCTCGGGATGCTGGATCTGCGCCAGCAACTGGCCGAGGAACTGCGCCGCCTGACCAATTCCGATGCCTTCGATTTTGTTGCCGAACATCGCGGCATGTTCTCGCGCTTGGGGCTCACGCCCGAGCAGGTCGAGACGCTCAAGACCGATCACGCGATTTACATGGTGGGTGACAGCCGCATCAATATCGCCGGGCTGAACAAGGACACCGTTCCGGTGCTGGCCCGCGCCATCGCCGACGTGATCTCCGCCTGACCCCCCACCATCGAACGCGGCAAACGCCGGGCCTTCGGGGCCGGCGTTTTTTCGTTGGCCAAAGAAAAAACCCGGGCGATCGCTCGCCCGGGCAGGTTGTCAAAGGCTTCACGAAGGAATGTCAGCCTTTGGTAAAGTCGGGGTAGGCCTCCATGCCCAGTTCGGAGGTATCCAGCCCCTGGACCTCGGACTCTTCGCTGACGCGAATGCCCATGGCGGCCTTGAGGATGAACCAAACCACCAGCGCGACCACGAAGGTGAAGACACCGTAGGCGATGATGCCGGTGATCTGGGCGCCCCAGTTGCCGGTGTAGAAGGCCACGGCCAGCGTGCCCCAGATACCGGCGAAGAGGTGCACCGGGATGGCACCGACCACGTCGTCGATCTTGAACTTGTCCAGCATCGGCACGGTCAGGACCACGATCACACCGCCGATGGCACCGGTGATGAGCGCCATGAACAGCGACGGGGCCAGCGGCTCTGCGGTGATCGACACCAGCCCGGCCAGCGCACCGTTGAGCACCATGGTCAGGTCGACCTTGCCGTACATCACCTGCGTCAGGATCAGCGCCGCGATGGCGCCCGCGGCGGCTGCCATGTTGGTGTTGGCAAAGATCCGGCCGACGTCGGTGATGTCACCCACGGTTCCGGCCGCCAGCTGCGAGCCGCCGTTGAAGCCGAACCAGCCCAGCCACAGGATGAACGTCCCCAGGGTGGCAAGCGCGAGATTGGAGCCCGGGAAGGGGTTGACCTTGCCATCCTTGTACTTGCCCAGACGCGGGCCCAGCACGATGGCGCCGGCCAAGGCTGCCCAGCCGCCCACGGAGTGCACGACAGTCGAGCCGGCGAAGTCCGAGAAACCCATCTGCGACAGGAAGCCGCCGCCCCACTGCCAGGAGCCCGAGATCGGGTACATGATACCCGTCAGGATCACGACGAAGATCAGGAAGGGCCAGAGCTTGATCCGCTCGGCCAGGGCACCCGACACGATCGAGGCGGTCGCGGCCACGAACATCAGCTGGAAGAAGAAGTCCGACGCAACGGAAGCATAGCCGAGATCGGCATCAGCTGCCCCCAGCCCGACCGGCTCGAGCACGGTGGGCACGAAGTTGGGCGCGAAATATCCGTTGAATTCGCCCGGATACATCAGGTTGAAGCCGATCAGCCAGTACATGATCGCTGCCGTCGAGTAGAGCGCGATGTTCTTGGTCAACTGCATGGTCACGTTCTTGGACCGAACGAGCCCGGCTTCGAGCATGGCAAAGCCTGCTGCCATCCAGAAGACAAGGAAGCCGCCGATGAGGAAAAGCAGCGTAGTCATGATATAGGGGCCGATCTCGTCGAAGCCCGGCGCGGCGTCCTGGGCCAGCGCGAGGGTCGGCAGGGCGGTCAGGGCCCCGGCGACCGAAAGTGTCTTGAGAAGTTTCATTGTCAGATGTCCCTTGGCCAGCGCCTCAAAGCGCGTCGTCATTGGTTTCGCCCGTGCGCACGCGCAGGGCACTTTCGAGGTCGAGCACGAAGATCTTGCCGTCGCCGATCTTGTCGGTTTTGGCGGTCTTGGCGATGGTCGAGACGACCTCGTCTGCCATGGCGGCGCCGACCGCGATTTCCAGCTTGACCTTGGGCACGAAGTTCACGGCGTATTCTGCCCCGCGGTAGATTTCGGTATGACCGGACTGGGACCCGAACCCCTTGATCTCGGTCACCATCATGCCGCGCACGCCGATGGAGGTGAGCGCTTCGCGAACCTCCTCGAGCTTGAACGGCTTGATCGTTGCAATGATGAGTTTCACTGGCTTCCCCTTGAATTTGGCGTAGCTGCGCAGCCGTCACGACTGCGCTTGACCACAAAAGGGGCGCGTGGTGGGCCGCACCTCAATGAAATGCCGCGCCTGCGAAATGCATCGCGGGGAAAAATCGCACAAAAAATGCACAAATCATGCTAGTTGGTTAATATTTAATCATTCATAAAAATGCTGGGCCGAGGTCGATGCGTCTCTACAAACGAATCCCGCCAGGCTATCATGCGCGCAAATTCGGCAACGGCAGAGCAGAGATGTCCCGAGGAAAAAGCCCGCGGCCACCGCTTGTGGCCGACAAGCGCCATGCGGCGAAGACCGGGCGGAAAAAGGCGGCGCGCAAGCCACGCAAGGCATCCCCCACCCCGCGCAGGCGCGCGCCCCGGCGCGGGCCGCTTGGCGCGCTTCGGGCCTTGCTTGGCGGCGCCGTGAAGTGGGCCCTTCTGCTGGTCTGGCGCTTCGGCCTGCGGGCCGGGCTCGCCGTCGTGCTGATCACCGGGCTGGGGGTGTTCTACTACGCCGCCACTTTGCCGCCCATCGACGCTTTGATCGACGGACGCACGCGTGGCTCGGTCACGCTGCTGGACACCAGTGGCGAGGTCTTTGCCTGGCGTGGCGACCAGTTCGGCGGCATGGTCACCGCCGAGACCGTCAGCCCGCACCTGCGCAATGCCATCGTGGCGACCGAGGACAAGCGGTTCTACGCGCCCTATCACATCGGGATCGACTTCTACGCGACAGCGGCGGCGATGGTCCGCAACTACCGCGATGGCGGCAATCCGCTTTCAGGGGCCGGCGGGTCCTCGATCACGCAGCAGACGGCCAAGCTGCTCTGTTTCGGGCGCGCCTATGACGCCGACATCTGGGAAGACGAAGCCGCCTACGAGGCCGACTGCCGCGAGACGACGCTCTGGCGCAAGGTGGTCGAGGCCACCTATGCCATGGCCATGGAGGCCCGCTATTCCAAGGACGAGATCCTCACGGTCTACATGAACCGCGCCTATCTGGGCGCCGGCGCGCGCGGGTTCGAGGCCGCCGCCCAGCGCTATTTCGGCATCTCCGCGGCCGAAGTCAACGCCCCCCAGGCCGCCATGCTGGCCGGCTTGCTGCGCGCGCCCTCGGCCACCTCGCCCACGCGCAACCTGCAAGCCGCACAGGACCGCGGCGATACCGTGCTGCGGCTGATGCGCGAACAGGGCTACCTGACGCCCAAGGAAGCGGCATTGGCACAGACCAATCCGGCAACGCTGTCGAGGGCAGCGGGGCAGCGCTCGGGGGGCTACTTTGTCGATTGGGTCATGGACAGCGGGCCGGAATTCTTCACCCGCCAGACCACCGAGGACGTGATCATCCGCACCACGCTGGACCAGCGACTCCAGCAGGCCGCCGAAGAGGGCCTGACCCGCGTGTTCGAAGAAGAGGTGCGGGACGGCTCCCGCGCCCAGGCTGCCATCGTTGTCATGGACGCCGATGGCGCCGTGCGCGCCATGGTGGGTGGGCGCAACACCCGCGCCGCGGGGGCCTTCAACCGTGCCACGCAGGCCCTGCGCCAGACCGGATCGGCCTTCAAGCCCTTCGTCTATGCCACGGCGCTGGACCTCGGGATGCGCCCGACGGACGTGATCCTGGATGAACCGACCTGCTGGGACGTGCCCGGCCCCGACGACTGGTGCCCCGAGAACTACAGCCGCGACCACGCAGGCGAGGTCACGCTGACTCAGGCGCTCATGGCTTCTCTCAACATCCCTGCGATCAAGGTGTCGGAACGCGCAGGGCGCGACAACGTGCGCACCGTGGCCGAGATGTTCGGCATCGACAGCGAGCTCGCCAGGGGTCCCGCCCTTGCGCTGGGCACCTCGGAAAGCACCCTGCTGGAAATGACCGGCGCCTATGCGGGCATCCTCAACGGCGGCTCGGCAGTCACGCCCTATGGCCTGGTCGAGCTGCACCTGATGGGTGACAACACCCCCTTGATGGGCGCGCAGGGCGGCATCCGTGACAGGGTGATCCGCGAAGACGCCGCACGGACACTGACCTGGATGATGCATCAGGTGGTGGAAGAGGGGACAGGGCAGCGCGCACGGATCGACGGTTGGGAGATCGCGGGCAAGACCGGCACCTCGCAACAGGCGCGCGACGCCTGGTTTATCGCCTTTACCGCCGACTATGTCGCCGGGGTCTGGATGGGCTACGACGACAACACCCCGCTGACCGGGGTCACAGGCTCGGGTCTGCCGGCCGAAATCTGGCGCGAAGCCATGACCGGCATCCTCGACAGCGTGCCGCCGTCACCACTGCCGATGCAGCCGCCTACCGAACCCGAGACCGGTGGCCCGGGGCTGTCGGATCCAGCCGCCGCGGCCCTGATCGACATGGTGTTGCAGGAACTTGCCGGGCAGTAGCCCGGGCGGCGCTACTGCCCGGTCGGCGGGCTACAGCGATCGTAGCGGAAGGCGTAGCCATCCCAGACCATGATGATGCCGTCGCCTTCGGCGGCATTCATGACCATGGCACGCTCGGTCCAGCGCGCACCTTCACCGCTGCATTCCATGGTATAAAGCGTGGCGTCCATGTTCACGACATTGACGGGCCGCGACATGCGGCATTCGCTCTCGACCCCGTAGAAAATGCCCTCCGCGATCCGAAGCGCGCCACCATCGACGCCGACCAGCCCACAATCGGCGTTGGCGTTCTGGCGATAAGTACCGTCATAGGGCGTGGCCAGCACCACCCCGGGCAGGGCCGCGACAAAGAGAACCAGCGCGCGGCTCACGCCATAGCCCTCAGGTCTGCGATCAGCCGGTCCAGGTCACCGCCGCGCTGGTCGAGCATGGCGCCAATTTCCTGACGCTCGGAAACCAGCATGTTCACGCCCTCGACGATCAGGTTGAAGAAGACCGGGCGATCGGGGCGGTCATAAACGTGGAAGTCCACGCGGAAGGGCGCCTGCCCCGGCAGGTCGGCGACGGTCTGCACTTCCATGTAGTTGTTCACGGGCACGGTGCGCTGCACGTTGATTTCGCCGCCCCGGAATTCGCGGAAGCGCCGGCCGTACTTGTTGGCCAGGTAGGTCCCGAAGGCGTCGGCAAAGGCCGACCGCTGCGCGTTGCTGGCCGAGCGCCCCGCCACGCCGAGGGCCGAGGCCGCGATCGCCGCCGTGTGCGCATAGTCGTCGAACACGCTTTCGAACTGTCGGATCATCTGGTCTTCGCTGCCGCCAGAAGAAATGATGGCGTTGATGTCGGCCACCGCGCGGTCGACAAGCTGGCGCGCCTGCGACTGCGACAGTGCAAGGGCCGGCATGGGCAGTGCTGCCGCAGCAGCGGCGGCAAGGCCAAGGGCGGAGAACTGGCGGCGGGTCACGGTCATCATTCGAATCCTTCCAGATCGAGGGCAAAAGGATCGGCCTCGTCCGCGGGCGGAGCCTCGCCCAGGTCGAACCGGCGGTTCTGCAGATAGCCAGAGCGCGATTGCAGGTAGCTGTCGGCGCTGTCATAAAGCACGCCGTCGAAGGTCTGCATGAAGCGGCCCCGGTCGATCACCAGGGCAGCGCCGCGCGCGGCCAGACCATAATCCAGTTGCGGCTGCGTGCCCACATGCGACAGCGGGTCAAGCGCCATGTCCACGATGCGGCCGGCGGCAGCCCGTTCCGTAGAGGGCCCGAAAACGGGCAATTCGATGTAGGCGCCTTCGTCAGCCCCCCAGACGGCGAGGGTCTCGCCAAAATCCGTCGTCTTCTCGTGCAGGCCGATGCCGCCTGCCGGGTCGAACAGCCCGCCCAGGCCGATGGTCGTGTTCAGCAGGAACCGCATGGTGTTGGTGCCGGCCCCGCCGACATCCCCCTGCAGCACCCCGTTGAGCACCATTCCGGGCAGCCCGGCATTGTCGGCGAAACTGGCCACCGGGCCGGTGATCTCGGGCGGGGCCCCGGCGGCCGCCTGGCCGAGGGGGCGCAGCACCGCGCGGTCCAGCGACTTGTTGAAGGCATGTACCTCGCGGTTGGTCGCCTCGTAGGGGTCATTGAAGCCGCCGCCGGGCGGGGCAGGCGTACAAGCAGCCATGGCCCCCAGAACAAGGATGGCGCAGAGGGTCACGCGGGGTGGTTGGCGGACAAGGGGCAATGACGGTTCCACTCAGGGTTTTGCTAACCTTTGGCAGATAGTGAACAGACAGGCAATGAACAGACCTGTCATGAAAGCGACGAGCAATCGTGATCCGGATACCACGTCGCGCAGGACCGCGGGAAGAGGATTGGCAAGAACACGCCCATGAAACACACCGACCCGACACAGGCCGAGATCGCCACAGGCCGGCAGGAGCTGCGCGCGGCCCTGCGGCAGTCGCGCGGGCTGTTCTGGTTCGTGGCCCTGTTCAGCGTCTTCGTCAACGCGCTCATGCTGACCGGCCCGCTCTACATGCTCAACGTCTATGACAGGGTGCTGGGATCGCGGTCCGTGGAAACGCTGGCGGCGCTCTCGGTTCTGGTGGGCTTTCTCTATGCAATGATGGCGCTGCTGGATTACGCGCGGGGCCGGATCATGGGCCGGGCCGGGGCGCGGTTCCAGTCCGCGCTGGACCGGCGGGTCTTCATGGCCACCCTCGATCCCCGCGCCACGGCGCGCGCCCCGCAAGAGGCCGCGACGGGCCAGCGGGATATCACAGGCCTGCAACGGCTGATCACCTCGCCGGTGCTGCTGGCGCTTTTCGACCTGCCCTGGACCCCGATCTTCCTGCTGGGCATCTTCATCTTCCACCCCTGGCTGGGCCATCTGGCCATTGTCGGGGGCGGGCTACTGATCGGGCTGGCCCTGGCCAACCAGGTCACCACCCGCGCCCCGCTGGCCGAGGCCAATGCCGCCGCCTACCGCGCCGAGGCGCTGGGCCAAACCCTGCGCAGCGAGGCCGAGATGGTGCTCGCCTTGGGCATGCGCGCGGCAACGCAGGACCGCTGGGAACACCTGCGCGGCCACACTTTGGAGGCCAGCCTGCAGGCCGGGGATCACGCGGGCACGTTTTCCGCGGTGACGCGGGCATTCCGGCTGTTCCTGCAGTCGGCCATGCTGGGCCTTGGCGCCTACCTCGTGCTGCAGGATCAACTGACCGCGGGGGCCATGATCGCGGCGTCAATCCTGCTGGGCCGCGCGCTTGCCCCGGTCGAGACGCTGATCAACCAATGGGCCGTGGTGCACCGCGGGATCGACGCCTGGCGCAGCCTGGCAAGGTTGCTGGGCGTGGCATCACCAGCGCCCCCGCGCACAGCATTGCCGGCCCCCCGCGCCCTGGTCGAGGCCCGCGATGTCACCGTCATGCCTCCGGGCCAGACAAGCGCCACCCTGCGCAGGGTCGACTTCCGGCTGGAACCGGGGCAGGCCATGGGTGTGATCGGGGCCTCCGCCACAGGCAAGTCGACCCTGGCCAAGGCGCTCATCGGTCTGTGGCCGCCGTCCGGGGGCAATATCCGGCTCGATGGCGCGGCGTTGGACCAATACGACCCAGACAGGCTGGGCAGGCATATCGGCTATCTGCCGCAGCGCGTGCGGCTCTTCGAGGGCACGATCAAGGACAACATCGCCCGGATGTCCGACGTCCACGACGATGCCGCAGTCGTCGCCGCCGCGAAACAGGCCGCCGCCCATGACATGATCCTGAAATTGCCCGAGGGCTACGACAGCCGGGTGGATACGACAGGCGGACGCCTGTCCGGCGGGCAGGCTCAGCGGATCGGACTGGCCCGCGCGCTTTATGGCGGCCCGGTGGTTCTGGTGCTGGACGAACCCAACGCCCACCTCGACAACGAGGGTTCGCAGGCGCTCAACGCGGCGGTCCGCGCGATGAAGGCCGAGGGCCGCGCCATCTTCATCATGGCCCATCGGCCCGCCGCGATCCAGGAATGCGACCGGATTCTCTACCTTGAAAACGGGATGGCGCGGGCCTGCGGGCCACGCGACGCCATCATGAAAAAGGTCGTCGCGAACCACGCCTCGATCGCGACGCCCCGCGCGGTCGGCGGCACGGGCATGACATGAGCGGGCGAACCCGCCGCTGGCCGGTGCGCCGCCCGGTTGTGATCGGGCTGCTGTCGCTGCTGCTGCTGCTGGGCGGCTTCGGCGCGGCTGGGCCGTCACCGCGCAGATCACCGGGGCGGTGATCGCCTCGGGCCGGATCGAGGTCGAGCAGAACCGACAGGTCGTCCAGCACATCGACGGCGGCGTGGTGCGCGACATCCTTGTGTCCGAGGGCGACACTGTGCCCGCGGGCACGGTGCTGATGCGGCTGGACCCGGGCGACCTGGCGGCGCAACTGACCATCATCGAGGGGCAGTTGTTCGAGATCCTCGCCCGCCGTGCCCGCTATGAGGCCGAGCGGGACCATGCCGAAAGGCTGTCATTCGACCCGATCCTGCATGCAGCCGGCAGCGCTGCGACGACGGAGCTGATGCAGGGGCAGGAACGACTGTTCCGCGCCCGTCTGGAAACCGCAGCGCAAGAGGCCGAGCAGTTGCACCGCCGCGCCGGGCAGGTGCGCAGCCAGGTCTCGGGGATCGAGGCGCAGCAGGCGGCGGTGGACCGTCAGCTCGCGCTGATCGAGCAGGAACTGACAAGCCAGCGATCCCTGCTGGAGCGAGGTCTGGCCCAGGCGGGAACAGTCCTGATGCTGGAACGTGAAAAGGCCCGTTTGTCGGGGCAGGCGGGGAACCTCGCCGCCCGCAAGGCCGAAGCCGAGGAGAAGATCACCGGACTGGCGCTCGAGATCATCCGCCTGCGCACCGGCCGCCGGGAAGAGGCGATCACCCGCCTGCGCGACCTGCAATTCAACGAGCTGGAGCTGCGCGAGCAGCGGGCCGATCTGCAACGCCGCCTGGACCGACTGGAGATTCGCGCGCCCGTCTCGGGCGCGGTCCACGGGCTGACGGTCTTCGGCGCCGGCGCGGTGATACGCCCGGCGGACCCTGTCCTCTACCTCGTGCCGCAGGACCGGCCTCTGGTGATCGCCGCCCGGGTGGCGCCTACGGACATCGATTCAGTCCGGCGCGGGCAGGAGGTGACGCTGCGCTTTTCCTCGCTGGACCGGCGCCGCACCCCCGCGCTGTTCGGCACCGTGCGCCAGGTCTCGGCCGATGCCTTCACCGACGAGACGACGGGCCGCAGCTACTACGAGGCCAAGGTGGTGCTGAACGCGGACGAGGCCGAGCGCCTGCCCGAGGGCACAACCCTGATCCCCGGCATGCCGGTCGAGACCTTCATCCGCACCGTGGACCGCACGCCCATGGCCTATCTGACCCAGCCGCTCATGGATTACATCTCGCGCACTTTTCGGGAGGGGTAGCATTGGGGCTTTCACGGCTGCCGGATTGGGGCTAGCGTCGCGGCCAAGCAACGTCAGGGAGCCCGCAAATGACCATCGAATCGCGTCTTGCCGAACTTGGCGTCGCCCTGCCCGACGCGCCCGCCCCGGCGGCCAACTACGTGGCTTTCGTGCAAAGCGGATCCCTGGTGCATGTCTCGGGCCAGATCGCCATGGACGCCGATGGCCCGGTCAAGGGCAAGCTGGGGGACACCATGACCGTCGATCAGGGCGCCGCCGCGGCCCGGCTCTGCGCGATCAGTCTTCTGGCCCAGCTCAAGGCCGCCTGCGACGGCGATCTCGACAGGCTGGTGCGGGTCGTCAAACTGACCGGCTTTGTCAATTCCACCCCAGACTTCACCGACCAGCCAAAGGTGATCAACGGCGCAAGCGATTTCATGGTCGAGACCCTGGGCGAGGCCGGGCGCCACGCCCGCTCGGCTGTCTCCGCTGCCGCCCTTCCGCTTGGGGTGGCCGTCGAGATCGAGGGCCTCTTCGAGATCGACTGATGCTGCCGACCGGCTTTCACGCACACCCCTTCGCTCACCGGGCGCTGCACGGGCCGGGGCGGCCCGAGAACAGCCGCTCAGCCATCGACGCGGCCATCAGCGCCGGCTACGGTATCGAGATCGACCTGCAGCTTTCCAGAGATGGCCAGGCCATGGTGTTCCATGACTATGCGCTGGATCGGCTGACCGGTGCGCGGGGGCCGGTGCGCCAGCACAGCGCGCAAGACCTTTCGGCGATCCAGCTCAACGGAAGCGAAGAAGGCATCCCGACCCTGCGCCAGGTCCTCGACCAGGTCGCCGGTGCCGTTCCCCTGCTGATCGAGGTCAAGGACCAGGACGGCGCGCTGGGGGCGGACGTCGGCCCACTGGAAGAAGCCGCCGCCGCCTGTCTTGCCGACTATCCCGGCCCGGCGGCGGTGATGTCCTTCAACCCGCATTCCGTGGCGCGCATGGGCCAATTGCTGCCCGATCTGCCGCGGGGCTTGACGACCTGCGCCTTCATACCGGACGACTGGCCGACCGTGCCCCGGGCGCGGCTGGACGCCCTGCGCGGCCTGCCCGACCTTGCCCCCCTGGGCGCGGATTTCATCAGCCACCAGTGGACCGACCTGACCAGCCCCGCCGTCAGCGCCGCCAAGGCGAAGGGGCTGCGCGTCTTCTGCTGGACCATCCGGTCGAACACCGATCAGGCCACGGCGCTGGCAAACGGCGCCGACCAGGTGACTTTCGAAGGCTACCTGGCTTGACCCTTCGGCCCCCTGCGCCAATTTTCAGGGAATGGACGCCTCGCCGATCGAGATCACCGCACATCGAAGCCTGTCGGAGATTCCGGCCGCCGACTGGGATGCCTGCGCCTGCCCAGAGGCCAGCGACGGGGGCCCGCCCATCGACCCCTTTACCACACACAGGTTCCTGACTGCGCTGGAGGACAGTGGTAGCACCGGCCCCGGCACCGGCTGGGAGCCGCACTATCTGGCCGCCCGCAGCGGCGGAAAGATCATCGCCGTCGCCCCTTTGTATGGCAAATCGCACAGCCAGGGCGAATACATGTTCGACCATAATTTCGCCCATGCCTATGAACGCGCGGGCGGGCGCTACTACCCCAAGCTGCAGATCGCCGTCCCCTTCACCCCGGTGACCGGCCGCCGTTTCCTGACCCGGCCGGGGCACGAGACGCAGGGCATTGCAGCGCTGGTGCAGGGGGCGGTTCAACTGGCCTCGGACAACGGGTTGTCCTCGGTCCACGCGACCTTCTGCACACAAGACGAGGCGCTGGCCGGGGAAGAGGCGGGACTGCTGCGCCGCACGTCGCAGCAATACCACTGGGCCAACAACGGCTATGCCGACTGGGAAGATTTCCTGGCCCACCTGTCCAGCCGCAAGCGCAAGACCCTGCGCAAGGAGCGCCGCGAGGCGCAGGATTTCGGCGGCGAGATCGTGCAACTGACCGGCGATGCGATCCGGCCCGAACACTGGGACGCGATGTGGACCTTCTACCAGGACACCGGTGCGCGCAAATGGGGCACGCCCTACCTGACGCGGGCCTTCTTCGACATCGCCCATGAAAGGCTGCGCGACGACATCCTTCTGGTCTTCGCCCAGCGTGACGGGCAACCCGTCGCAGGGGCCATGAACCTGATCGGTCGGCACAACCTGTTCGGGCGCTATTGGGGCTGCACCGAGCATCATCCCTTCCTGCATTTCGAGATCTGTTATTATCAGGCCATCGACCATGCCATCGCACATGGGCTTCGCACGGTCGAGGCGGGCGCGCAGGGGGAACACAAACTGGCACGCGGCTACCTGCCCGTGACCACGCATTCGCTCCACTGGTTCGCCGATGACGGGTTCCGCGATGCTGTGGAAAACTACCTGCAGGCCGAGCGCCGCGCGGTTGACGAAGAGGTCGAAGTGCTGACCAGCTATGGCCCGTTCCGCCGGGCCGAGACCGAGGACCACGACTGAGCAAAGGAGATCACAATGGCCGATGCGATAGACGACGCCGGGCGCAAGACCCTGCAAGAGGCGGGCTGGACCGCCGTCGAGGGTCGCGACGCGGTGACCAAGACCTTCACCTTCGCCAATTTCGTCGAGGCCTGGGGCTTCATGTCCCGCGCGGCGATCTGGGCCGAGAAACTGAACCACCACCCCGAATGGTTCAACGTCTTCAAGACGGTCGAGGTGACGCTCTCGACCCATGACATCGGCGGGCTGAGCGAGCTGGACCTGAAGCTTGCCCAGAAAATGGACAAACTGTCCGCCTGAGGGGACCGGCGGCGCAACTTTCCCCGACCGGGGGAGTTGCACCGCCCCGGTCGCATGGCTAGTGCGACACCCGGGCCGGGACTATTGTCCGGTTCCAGTGTGATTCACCACAGGGGCTGTTGCCATGTCAGAAGACTTCATTTTCGACCTTGTCCTGAATATCGCCGTCGCATTGGCGATCTTCGTTGTCGCGCTCTGGCTGAGCGGTTGGCTCAGGGGCCGCATCGTCAAGGCCGCCGAGAAGAACCGGAAATTCGATCTCACGCTCGCAAGGTTCCTTGGCAGCCTGGTGCGCTACGCAGTGCTGGCCATCGCGGTGATCTTCATCCTTGGACGATTCGGGATCGAGACGACCTCGCTCGCGGCATTGGTCGGCGCGGTGGGTCTGGCCATCGGTTTTGCCCTGCAGGGGTCTCTGGCAAACTTGGCCGCGGGGGTCATGCTGATCGTCTTCCGCCCCTTCAAGGCCGGCGACTATGTCAACGCGGCCGGCCAGTCGGGCACCGTCGACGAGATCACCCTCTTCACGACCGAGATGACAACGCCAGACAACGTCAAGATCATCGTGCCGAACGGCAATGTCTTCTCGGGTGCGATCACCAACTTCTCGCATTATGACACGCGGCGTTGTGATCTGGTTTTCGGCGTGTCCTACGGCACCGACCTGAAGACGGCCGAGACGATCCTCACCGACATCGTGACAAGGGACGAACGGGTCATGTCCGACCCCGAACCCTTCGTGAAGGTGACCAACCTTGGCGACAGTTCGGTAGATTTCTCCGTGCGCGCCTGGTGTGCCGCCGATGACTACTGGAACCTGAAGTTCGACCTGACCCGTGCGGTCAAGGAAGCCTTCGACCAGCAGGGGGTGGAAATCCCCTTCCCGACCCGGACGATGGTCCAGCAGGCGGGCTGACGCCCGGATCACGCATCCTGCAAAGACCGGGGCGCCGGTTCGGGATGGATTCCCGGACCAGCGCCCCGGAGACATTTCAAAGCTCGGCCAAAAGCGCCTCACCGCCCGAGGTTTCGCAGACCCCGGGGTTTTCCTCGACGTGCAGGACCCTGACCACCCCGTCCTCGGCATACAGGGCGAACCGCTTGGATCGGTCGATCAGGCCAACCGGCGGCGCGGTGAAATTCATGCCGATGGCCTTGGTGAACTCCGCCGAGGCATCACCGATCATCTGGACACCGGCCTGCGCGGCGCCGGTGCTCTCGCCCCAGGCGCCCATGACGAAGGGGTCGTTGACGCTGACGCAGATCACCGCGTCGACGCCCTTGGCCGCAAAAGCCGCCTTGGTGCGGATGAAACTGGGCACATGCGCGGTTGTGCAGGTGCCGGTGTAGGCGCCCGGCAAGCCAAACAGCACCACCTTGCCCGACCCGGCCAGATCGGTGATCTGCACCTCCTCCGGCCCCTCGGCGCCCATGCGCAGGACCTTGGCGTCGGGCAGCTTGTCCCCTACTGAAATCGTCATTCGGCATTCCCTTTCGTCAATTGCGTTTCGCTCCGCTTGGACTATAGGGTCGCGCCACGGAAAAGCGAGATGGGGATGGTGGATAATGGCGCATCATATCGTGATCGGCGGTGGACAGGCGGCGGCATCGCTCGTGGCCAAACTGCGCGACAGCGGTTTTGACGGCGATATCACCCTGATCGGTGCCGAACCGGTGCCACCTTATCAGCGCCCGCCGCTATCCAAGGCCTATCTTCTGGGTGACATGACACTCGACCGGCTCTTCCTGCGGCCCGAGCAATGGTATTCCGACAACAACATCACCCTGCGCACCGGCGTGCGGGTGACGCAGCTGGACGCCCATTACAAGACCCTGCACCTGGATACCGGCGAGGTGCTGACCTACGACAAGCTGGCCCTGACCACGGGCGCGCATCCGCGCACCCTTCCAGCTGAGATCGGCGGCATGTTGCAGGGCGTCCATACCGTGCGCGACCTGCGCGATGCAGACGCCATGGCGCCCGCGTTCCGCGACGGTGCGCGGCTGCTTGTCATCGGTGGCGGCTATATCGGTCTGGAGGCCGCGGCAGTGGCGGCCAAGAAGGGCGTCAAGGTCACCCTCGTGGAAATGGCTGACCGCATCCTGCAACGCGTGGCCTGCCCCGAAACCTCGGCCTTTTTCCGTGACCTGCACCGTGCGCATGGCGTCGATATCCGCGAAGGCGTGGGCCTGCAGAACCTGACCGGCACTGACCGCGTCACCGGCGCGATCCTGACCGACGGCACCGAGCTTGAGGTCGATTTCGCCATCGTCGGCGTCGGCATCCAGCCCGCCACGGCCCTGGCCGAGGGCGCGGGGCTGGAGATCGACAACGGCATCGTCACCGACCCGCAGTGCCGCACCTCCGACCCGGACATCCATGCCGCGGGCGATTGCGCGACCTGCCATTTCAAGGGCCAGCGCATCCGGCTGGAAAGCGTCGGCAATGCCATCGACATGGCCGAGATCGCGGCCCGGAACATGGCCGGCGAGGATGTGGCCTATGCGCCCAAGCCGTGGTTCTGGTCGGATCAGTATGACTGCAAGTTGCAGATCGCCGGGCTGAACATGGGCTATGACGCCGTGCATGTCCGCGACGGTGGCGAAGCCCGGTCGCACTGGTATTACAAGGGCGATGACCTGATCGCGGTGGACGCGATGAACGACGCCCGTACCTACATGGTGGCCAAGCGCCTGATCGAGGCCGGAAAATCCCCCGCACCCGAGGTCGTGACCGATTTGGCAACCGACATGAAGGCCCTGCTGAAGGCGTGAGGATCATCGGCGGCCAGCATCGCGGACTCACGCTCGCCTCGGTCGGCAAGGGGGACGCGAGTGCGCATTTGCGCCCCACGCCGGACCGGGTGCGCGAAAGCCTGTTCAACGTGCTGGCGGGTTACGGGTTGCCCCAAGGCGCGCGGGTGCTGGACCTTTTCGCCGGGACCGGCGCGCTGGCGCTCGAGGCGCTGTCGCGCGGGGCCAGCCATGCGACCCTCGTGGACAAGGGCCGTACGGCGCAGCGCCTGATCCGCAAAAACCTGTCCAAGGCGCGGCGCGAGGCGGATGCCCGCCAGCTGACCTGCGCCGCCGACCGCCTGCCACGGGCCGAGGCGCCCTGCGGTCTGGTCTTTCTTGATCCACCCTATGGGCAGGGCCTGGGCGGGCCGGCGCTTGGTGTCGCCCGGCGGCAGGGCTGGCTGGCCCCGGACGCCCTGATCGTCTGGGAAGACAGCGCGCCGCAGGCCGCGTCCGCGGGGTTCGCCATGCTCGATAGCCGCCGCTATGGCGACACGCATGTCACCCTGCTGCGCGCCGCGCCGCTGCCGGACGGGGATCAGTAGGTCGGGTGGAACCAGCCCGCTGGCGACAGGGTGAAGATATCCGCCCCCTCGGCGGTGATGCCGACGGAGTGCTCGAACTGGGCCGAGAGCTGCTTGTCCCGGGTCACCGCCGTCCAGTCGTCCTTGAGAACCACCGTTTCCGGTCTGCCCAGGTTAACCATGGGTTCGATGGTGAAGAACATGCCCTCTTCGAGAACCGGGCCGGTGCCCGCACGCCCGTAGTGCAGCACGTTGGGCGGGGCGTGGAACACTCGGCCCAGCCCATGGCCGCAGAAATCGCGCACGACGCTCATGCGCTGGCCCTCGACATGGGACTGGATCGCATGACCGATGTCACCGAAGGTATTGCCCGGCCGCGCGGCCTCGATCCCCTTCATCAGGGCATCATGCGTGACCTGTATCAGCCGTTCGGCCTTCTGGTTGGGTTTGCCGCCCGCGACGAACATGCGGCTGGTGTCGCCGAACCAGCCGTCCAGGATCACCGTGACGTCGATGTTAAGGATATCGCCGCTCTGCAGCGCGTCATCCTCGCGGCGCTTCTCGAAGTTCTTCGAAATCGTCTCGGACCGCGCCTTGGGGATCGGCGCGCCGGGAATGCCGTGGCAGACCACGTGATTGACGCTGATGCAGCTGGCGTGCTGGAACCCCTTGTAGCCGATGGTTGCAGACTCCGCCCCGGCCGCGCGCACCCAGTCGGTGATCTTCCTGTCCAGATCGCCGGTGGTGGCACCGGGCACCACGTGATCGGCGATCCGGTCTAGGATCTCGGCCGCCAGGCGACCGGCCGCATGCATGCCTTCGAAATCCGCCTGCTCGTGCAAGCGGATGCCGTCCTTCGTGATCCTGCCGCGCGTGTCGTCCATGGCACCTACCTTCTTGATTGATCCCGGAATACGGCAAAACGGCCCGGTGCAAAAGGCCCGGCGCTGCGTCTATTTCGCCGAATTCGGGCCATGGAAAGTGCAGGCGGGGCCAAGCTCGATCGCCTCGGGCGTGATCGCGGCGCGATGGCAGATCACCTCGACGCCCGCCGCGCGCGCATCCTCGAAGGCGCTGGCATAGTCCGGGTCGATATCCGCGGCCAGGCTCATGTCGACACAGTCCGTGCGCTGGACCAGGTAGAACATCACCGCGCGCCGCCCCATCCGGGCGACCTCGGCCAGCTCATGCAGGTGTTTGGTGCCGCGTTTGGTCACACTGTCGGGAAACTCGGCCAGGCCGGGCCGGCGCGCCAGCGTCACCGACTTGACCTCGACGAACGTGTCGCCGCCCAGACAAAAATCCACCCGGCTGCCCGTGCCGAATTTCACCTCGGCACGCACCGCACCCGCCCCGGCCAGCGCGGGCACCGCCCCGGCGCGCAGGGCCTCGCCCACAACCCGGTTGGCCAGAGAGGTGTCGATGGTGACGAAGCCGCCGTCCAGCTCTGCCAGCCGCCAACCCCAGTCGAGTTTCTTCCTCGGGTCGTCGTTGCGCTCGAGCCAGACCCTTGTCCCCGGGGCGTTCAGCCCCAGCATGGAACCGGGATTGGGGCAATGGGCCTTCACGTCTTCGCCCGTGTCCAGCATCACGTCGGACAGGAACCGCATGTAGCGGCGTTTCAGCCGACCGGGCACGAGGGGCGTGGCAAAGCGCATAGCCATGACCTATACCAGCGCCCAACGAAGGAGAAGACCATGCCGAACCCAACCGCCGCCATGCTCGTCATCGGGGACGAAATCCTGTCCGGGCGCACCCGCGATTCAAACATGCACTTCCTCGCCGGGGAACTCACGCGGATCGGCGTCGACCTAAAAGAGGTCCGCGTGGTCAGCGACGACCAGGACGCCATCATCGCCGCCTTGAATGCCCTGCGCGCGGCCTTCGACACGGTCTTCACCTCGGGCGGGATCGGGCCAACCCATGACGACATCACCGCCGACAGCGTGGCCGCAGCCTTCGGCGTGGGCATCGACGTTCGCGACGACGCGCGCGCGGTACTGCAAGCGCACTACGACCGGGCCGGGACCACATTGAACGAGGCGCGGTTGCGCATGGCGCGCATCCCCGACGGGGCGGCGCTGATCGACAACCCCGTCAGCGCCGCGCCGGGGTTCTCGCTTGGCAACGTGCATGTGCTCGCGGGGGTGCCTGCCGTCTTTCAGGCCATGGTGGCCAGCGTCCTGCCCCTGCTGGTGGGCGGCGCGCCGATGCTGAGCCAGACCCTGCGCGTGGAGCGGGGCGAAGGCGACGTCGCCGCCCCGCTGGCCCGGCTGGCCGAGACCTACCCGGAGCTGTCCATCGGTTCCTACCCGTTTCAGAAGGACGGGGCCTATGGCACGCATGTCGTCGTGCGCGGGGCCGATGGCGCGCAGGTCGAGGCGGCCGTGGCCCGGCTGGCCACCGACCTGGGACTATGACACCGCAGCCTTGCAAAGCGATCACCGTCCTGCCAGCGCAGCGACGACAGGCGGCCCTTGTTCCGGCATGATCCTGCGCCTTGGCGCTACCAGCGCTCGGGGCCTTTCTCGGCAAATGCATGGGCCAGGAAATCTATGAAGGCGCGCACCTTGGGCTGGGTGAACCTGCCCGGCGGGTAGACGGCATAGATCCCGTGGGTTTCCACCGGGAGGTCGGGGATCGCGTCCTCGACCAGGCCCTGTTCCATCGCGTCAGCATAAAGAAAGCTCGGCAGATAGGCGATGCCCAGCCCCGAGATCGCTGCGTTGAGCAGCGACTGCCCGTCGTTGACCGTGAGCCAACCCGCGGTGCGCACCTGGCGTTTCTCGCCCGAGGGGGCCGTCAGTTTCCAGACGGCGGAATTCGCGGCATTGGAATAGTGCAGCAGCTTGTGTGCGTTCAGGTCGTCGATGCGCTGCGGCCGGCCGTGTTTCTGGAAATACGATGGGCTGGCGACCATCCGCCGCGAGGTCTCGGTCAGCTTGCGGGCGCGCAGGCTGCTGTCCTCCAACTCGCCGATGCGCACGGCCATGTCGAAGCCTTCGGAGATCAGTTCGACGAAGCGGTTGTTGAGTACCATGTTCACGGTGATATCCGGAAATTCATGCAGGAAATCGCCCAGCATCGGCGAAAGGTGATTAACTCCGAAATCCATGGCCGCCGAGATGCGCAGCAGGCCCGCGGGGTCCGACTGCATCGAAGTGACAAGGGCATCCGCCTCGCCCGCGTCGGTCAGCACCCGACGCGCCCGGTCGTAGTAGGCCAGGCCGATCTCGGTCGGGCTGACGCGGCGCGTCGTCCGGTTGAGCAGCCGCGCCCCGAGACGCGCCTCCAGCGCCGAGACGTGCTTGGACACGGCAGACTTGGATATCCCCATCTTCCGTGCGGCGTCTGTGTATCCGCCCTGGTCCACCACGGTGGCAAAGGCTTCCATCTCGGTCAGACGATCCATCCTGCGTCCTCGGTCCCGGCCCTGTTCACCCGAAAAGGGTGACCGGGAAATCGGGCAGGACTGCGGCACATGCCTGACAATTTAGGGGTTTTCAGCGCACCGTTAAGCGCCCGGAAACGCGTCCGGGCCCCGCGCTTTGACGCTCAAAGCGCGGCGGCCAGCCGAACGCCCTGGTCAATGGCCCGTTTCGCGTCAAGCTCCGCCGCGACATCGGCCCCGCCGATGACATGCGGGCTCTGTCCGGCCGCCTCCAGTGCGTCGGCCAGGCCGCGCTCGGAATGTTGCCCGGCACAAAGAACAATCGTGTCGGCCTCGATCAGGGTCGGGTTTTCACGGGCCTCGCCGAATGTCACGTGCAGGCCCTCCGTGTCGATCCTTTCATAATTCACGCCGCCGATCATCTCAACGTTGCGCATCCGCAGGCTGGCGCGGTGAATCCATCCGGTCGTCTTGCCCAGCCCCTTGCCCAGCTTCTGCGCCTTGCGCTGAAGCAGTGTGACCCTCCGGGCCGGTGCATCCGGTTGCGGCCCCTCGGGCCGCAACCCGCCGCGCATCTGCTCGGGGTCGCCGACGCCCCATTCCGCCATCCAGTCGTCCAGATTCTCGGTCGGGCTGTCGTCAACCGTCAGGAATTCGGCCACGTCGAAGCCGATTCCCCCCGCGCCGATCACCGCCACGCGCTTGCCTACAGGCGCGCCGCGATACAGCACGTCGATGTAGGACAACACGTTGGGCCCGTGCTGCCCCGCGATCTGCGGGTCGCGCGGCACAACGCCGGTGGCAATGATGACTTCATCAAAATCGGCCAGCATCGCGGCGGTCGCCTCTGTCCCCAGGCGCGTCCTGACCCCCGCCGCCTCGACGCTCGCGGTGAACCAGTCGACCAGCCCGTGAAACTCTTCCTTGCCCGGAATGCGGCGCGCCATGTTGAGTTGCCCGCCCAGGGCCTCGGCCTTGTCGAAAAGCGTCACGTCGTGGCCGCGGCTGCCCGCTGTCACCGCTGCGGAGAGGCCTGCCGGCCCGGCGCCGACCACGGCGATCCGTTTTGCCTGCGCGGCCGGGTCCAGGGTGATTTCCGTTTCATGCGCGGCGCGCGGGTTCACCAGGCACGAGGCGACCTTCATGGAAAAGGTATGGTCCAGGCAGGCTTGGTTGCAGGCGATGCAGGGCGCGATCAGCGCCGCCTTGCCGCTGGCCGCCTTCTTGACGAAATGCGCATCGGCCAGGAAGGGCCGCGCCATGGAGACCATATCGGCACAGCCCTCGCCCAGCACGTCCTCGGCCACCTGCGGCGTGTTGATCCGGTTCGAGGTGATCACCGGGATACCCACCTGCCCCATCAGCTTTTTCGTGACCCAGGAAAAGGCGCGGCGCGGGACGCTGGTGGCGATGGTCGGAATGCGCGCCTCGTGCCAGCCGATGCCGGTGTTGATGATGGTGGCCCCCGCCGCCTCGATCTTCTTGCCGAGTGTGACGACCTCGTCCCAGGTCTGGCCCTTGGGGATCAGGTCGATCATGGACAGCCGGTAGATCAGGATGAAGTCGCGCCCTACGGCCGCGCGCACCCGGCGCACCACCTCGACCGGCAGGCGCTGACGGTTTTCCAGGCAGCCGCCCCAGCGGTCGGTGCGCCTGTTGGTATGTTCGACAAGGAACTGATTGAGGAAATAGCCCTCGGACCCCATGATCTCGATCCCGTCATAGCCCGCCTCGCGGGCGCGGGCCGCGGCAGTGACGATATCGGCGATCTGCGTCTCGATCCCCGCCTCGTCCAACTCGGTCGGGACAAACGGCGAGATCGGCGACTTGATGGCCGAGGGCGCGACGCAGTCCTTTCCGTAGGCATAGCGGCCCGCGTGCAGGATCTGCATGGCGATCTTGCCGCCCGCCGCGTGGACCCGGTCGGTGACGATGCGGTGGTTGGCGATGTCCTCGGGGGTGAAAAGTCCCGCCGCGCCGGGAAAGACGCCGCCCTCGCGGTTGGGAGCCATCCCACCGGTGACCATCAGGGCGACCTCGCCCCGCGCCCGCTCGGCATAGAACTCGGCCACACGGTTCCAGTCCTTCGTTTCCTCCAGTCCCGTGTGCATCGACCCCATCAGAACGCGGTTCTTCAGCGTGGTGAAGCCAAGGTCCAGCGGGGCCAGCAGGTGCGGATAATCGGTCATGGCGCCTCCCTTCAGCGGCTTGATGCCGGACATCGATCCAAAGGTCACGCGCAACGCTGCGTCAGGCGGGATGCGGGGCCGGCTCAGTCGCTCATGGTCGCTGCACAATGCCGCCGGAACGCCTTTTTCAGCATGTCCAGTTCGGCCCGCAGCAGGCCGATCTCGGCGCGGATATCCTCGGCCAGGGCATCGCCCGCGACGATGGCGAAGGAGGCAAGACCCTGATCCGTGCACCGGTCGCGGATCACAAAGGTCTGCACGCCGTCCGCGATGCGCTCGGCCGGGATAGGCACGCGGACATACCAGCAACCTTCGGTCAAATCCTGTTCGACCGCGACGCCCTCGATTTCCTGGTCCAGGTGCGTGACGGCCAGGTCGGGCTGCCAGCCGTCGTGCCCGGGGCGTTTCAGCACGCCGTGCCAGACCCCCTCGATCATCTGCAGCTTGGTCAGTGTCGCATCCTGGTCCATGGCATCCCTTTCAAAGCACGGCCCGGGGCACGCGGCAGAAGGTGACATCGCGGACGGTCACCTGGTTCATCTGCGGCCCCTCGAGGATCAGGTCGACCCAGGCGGACTCGACCCGTTTTTCATTGAGTTTGGTATAGGCGAGGTCGAACTCGACCATCACCTGACCCTCCTGCAGGGGCAGTTCCCGTGCGATCTGTTCGGTATTCGGCCCGTGCCGCACGTTCAGGCGCGCAAAGATCTTCAGCGGCGTCTCGATCTCGGCGATAATGTCCATGCGGATGAGGTGCCGCTTGCGCAACCCGTCGCAGGCATCCTGCGGCAGGTTGACGACAAGGCTCAGGAAGGTCCCGTCGAACTGGAACACATCCAGGCGCAGGCCAAAGGGAGCGAGATCCGCCTCGCGCGTGTTGCGCAGCTGGCGCAGGGTCAGCTCCGAGATGCGGCAATCGTGGAACAGCGCGACCTCCTCGCCCAGCGTCGTGCGCGATTCGATCGCCGCGCGCCCCTTGACCGGCAGCGCCTCGCGCCAGGCCTGCGGCCGCCAGGACCAGTCGGTGCCCTGCGGGCGGGGAAATGTCGTCGACCCGATGCGCGGCAGGGCCAGGCGGTGGTCGGCCTGGTAAGTCAACTCATCCAGGGTATGCCGCAGATTTCGCGCCGCGGTGCGCTGGCGGCGCAATTCCGCCAATTCCGTCTGCGGGGCCTGGGCCGCAGCACGCGACCAGTACCACCGCATCCGGCGGTTCACGAACCATGCCAGCAGCCCTTTGCGCAGCTTTGCCATGTGACGCCTTCGCCTTGCCTCGCTTACGGTACCGAACCTGCCAAATCGCTTCGCGAAAGGAAACAAATACCGGCGATATCGGGGGATTTCCGGTCCGGGTCTCCGCTCAGGGGGTGCCGGGGGCCGGCCGGTTAACACTTTCGATCGCATCGAGCGTCCGGTCAAGCAGGATACGCCCGGCCTCGTGGGTCAGCGGATCGCGCGCGTAGCTCAGCACCGAGACCGTGACCAGCCGGTCGCCGACATCCGCGAAGCCGCGCCAGATCGCAGGGGTCGTGCCCGGCAGCGGGGGCCCCGCGCGATCCTCGAACCGCACGGCAACGCGCGTGTCGCGCACCTCAACCTCGGCGATCTCGGCACCCGCGTCGCCACTGGCCATGAGCGCCTGGCCGGCGTCGCTGCCCAGGACCTCAGCCAGGTCATCGGCCCCGGTGCCGACAAGGGCGCTTCCCGACGCCCCGAACTGCACCGTCAACAGCCCGGCGCGATCCGGCATCACCGTGGCGCTGTCCGACAGCACGGCGCAGCCCGCCATGATCGCGAATCCGCGCGCGGCGGCGCTGGCAGACTGGTCCACGCAGTAGCGGCGGGGGCCACGCACGCGCACCGCCCCGTCCAGAAGCGCAAGGGTGCGGGTGCCCTCGCCGGTGCCGTCGCGCCCCAATCCGGCCAGGTCTAGCCCCTCGGCGCAGGCCGTCAGCCCGATCAGCCCGGCCAGCGCCAGCATGGTCTTGCGCATGGAGTTCCTCCGCCCGTTCCTCCGCGCCCGTTTAATGGGGTGGCCGGACGGGGACAAGCCCGACAGACCGGGCCGAACGGGCCGGACCCGCCGCCGATTGCATTCCATTCGCGCCCGCCTTATCCCTGTCGCGCAACGTCAGAGGCGCCCATGAACTGGATTTCCAATTACGTCCGCCCGCGCATCAACTCGATCTTCTCGCGCCGCGAAGTGCCCGAGAACCTGTGGTCGAAATGCGATGAATGCGGCACGATGCTGTTTCACCGAGAGCTGAAAGAGGCGCTGAATGTCTGCCCCTCCTGCGGGCATCACATGGGCATCACCCCGCGCGACCGCTTCAAGGCCCTGTTCGACGGCGGCGTCTTCACCGAGGTCGCGGTGCCCCAACCGGTCGAGGACCCGCTGAAATTCCGCGACCAGAAGAAATACCCCGATCGCCTGCGTGCGGCACAGAGGAAGACCGGCGAGCGCGAGGCCATGCTGGTCGCCGAGGGCGAGATCGGTCGCACCCCCATCGTTGCCGCCGGGCAGGACTTTTCCTTCATGGGCGGGTCGATGTCGATGTATGTCGGCAATGCCATCATCGCAGCCACCGAGCGCGCGATTGAAACGCGGCGTCCGCTGGTCCTGTTCTCGGCCGCGGGGGGCGCCCGGATGCAGGAAGGCATCCTGGGCCTGATGCAGATGCCGCGCACCACCATCGCGGTGCAGATGCTCAAGGAGGCGGGCCTGCCCTACATCGTGGTGCTGACCCATCCGACCACCGGCGGCGTCACGGCGTCCTATGCCATGCTGGGCGATGTTCAGATCGCCGAGCCCAACGCGCTGATCGGTTTCGCCGGGGCGCGGGTGATCGAACAGACCATCCGCGAGAAACTGCCCGAGGGGTTCCAGCGGGCGGAATACCTGCTGGATCACGGCATGCTCGACCGGGTCACACCGCGGGCCCAGTTGCGGGACGAGTTGATCACGATCACCCGGATGCTGATGGGCGAGGGCCCGGCCATCGCGGGCGACTTGCCGCCCCCCGCCGAGATGGCCCCACCAGACGAGGCCCCCGACGAAGCGGCGGAGGGTTCCGAAGCGGAAAAGGACGCCGAGGCGTGAGCGCCGGGTCCGACGTCATCCTCGAACGGATGATGGCACTGCACCCCAAGATCATCGACCTGACGCTTGACAGGGTCTGGCGCCTGCTTGCGGCCCTGGACAACCCGCAGGATCGCCTGCCGCCGGTGATCCATATCGCTGGTACCAATGGCAAGGGCTCGACCCAGGCCATGATCCGCGCCGGGCTGGAAGGGGCCGGCCAGACCGTTCATGCCTATACCTCGCCGCATCTCGCCCGGTTCCACGAACGAATCCGATTGGCCGGTGATCTGATTTCCGAGGACCACCTCGCGCGGGTTCTCGACCGCTGCTACCGCGCCAATGGCGACGCGCCGATCACCTATTTCGAGATCACCACCTGCGCGGCCCTGCTGGCCTTTGCAGAGACGCCGGCGGATTACACCCTGCTCGAGGTGGGCCTCGGCGGGCGGCTGGACGCAACCAATGTGTTTGACCGCCCGGCGCTGACAATCATCACCCCCGTGGACATGGATCACCAGCAGTTCCTGGGCGACACCCTGCCCGAGATTGCCGCCGAGAAGGCCGGGATCATCAAGCGGGGCGTACCTTGCATCATCGGGCGCCAGCATGACGGGGCGCTGGACGTGATCGAGCGGCAGGCCGCGCGGCGGGCGGCCCCTGTCCTGGCCCATGGTCAGCATTGGCAGATCACCGAGGAACGCGCGCGGCTGACCTACCAGGACGAGACCGGCCTGCTGGACCTGCCCCTGCCCAGCCTGCCCGGCCCCCACCAGGTGGAGAACGCCGGTATGGCCCTGGCCGCGCTGCGTCAGCTGGGGCTTGGCGAAGCGGCCTACGAGGCCGCCATGACCCAGGCCAGCTGGCCCGCGCGAATGCAGAAGCTGACCGAGGGCGCGTTGGCCGATCGCGTCCGCCCTGCCGAGCTCTGGCTCGATGGGGGGCACAACCCGGCGGCGGGCGCGGCGCTGGCGGCCACGCTCGCCGGGCTGCCCGCGCGCCCCACGCATCTGGTCTGCGGCATGCTCAACACCAAGGACATCGCCGGCTACATGACACCACTCGCGCGCCATGCCGAGAGCCTTACGGCGATCTCCATCCCCGGCGAAGCCGCCACCCTGCCCGCCGAAACCACGGCGCGCGCCGCCGCACAGGCGGGCCTGGCAGCAACCACCGCCCCGGACCTCGACAGCGCCTTGCAGGCGATCGTCGCCGACCACCCCGAGGCCCGTATCCTGATCTGCGGGTCTCTCTACCTGGCAGGGCATGTCCTGAGGGCAAACGAATGATCCGCGCCCTTGCCTTTCTGATGCTCGCCACACCCGCCACGGCGGCCGATTTCGTGTTTTGCTGGCAGGGGGACAACGGCTATCGGATGGAAGGTCGGATGACGGTCCCTGACGACCGCCTAACCGAACCGCTTTTGACTCATGATGACGTGACCGGCTTTTTCATCCAGGGGTTCCACAATGACACCCCCATCGGCAGCTGGGGCCTGTCACAACTGACCTCTGACACTAGCTGGAACCTGTCCTTCGATCCGCGCCGCATGGTCTTCCCGACAGGTGGCATGCACAACGGGCCCGAGGGACAGGCCTGGAACGCCGGCGGGCGCGCCAACGACTGCGGCGACCCCGGCTTCGGCTTCAATTCGGGGACCAATGCGCAGGACCTCTGCGTCAACAACACCTGGATCACCGACAGCATGATCGACCGCTACACCCGGTTTCCGGTCTATCCGGCGGGTGAGGTCGATCCAGATTGCGGCGGGGCGCCACTGCTAGGGCACGCGGGCGATCGGCAGCGCGTCGCCGGGGCGCGGACGGCCCGGCAATAGCCCCGGCCGACCTGTTCCAGCCTTCTTCCAGCCACGTCAGGCAGACGCGGCCGCCCAGTCCATGCCTTGCATTTCTCGCAGACGGCTGGCAGTGCGTTCGAACTCGAAGACCCCCTCGCCTTCGACGTAGAGCATCTCGGGCGCGGCGGCGGCAGAGCAGATCAGGTGAACCCGGGCCTCGTAGAGCGCGTCGATCAGGGTGACGAAGCGCTTGGCCTCGTTGAAGTTCGACCGGCTCAGGCGGGGGATATCCTCAAGGATCAGGACCCGCGCGACCTCGGCCAGGGCCAGGTAATCGGCAGCGCCCAGCGCCCGCCCGCACAGATCGTGGAACTTTGCCCGCGCCACGCCGTTGTAGAAGCCCGGGATGTGCAGGTCATGCCCCTTGACGCGCAGCACCATGGGCTCGGCCTTGCCACCAGTGAAATCCGCCCAGATTGACCGGATCTTCTCGCGTGCCGCCCCGTCGGCGGGGGTAAAGTATGACGGCGACCCGGCCAGGACGCTTTGCCGGTAGTCGGTGTCGCTGACCAGTTCCCAGACCGTCAGCTTTTCCTTCATCAGGTCGATGAAGGGCAGGAAGAGCTGCCGGTTGAGCCCGTCGCGATAAAGGTCGTCGGGCGGCCGGTTCGAGGTGGTGACGACGGTGACGCCGGCGGCGAAAAGCGCCTCGAACAGGCGGCCCACGATCATGGCATCGGTGATATCGCTGATCTGCATCTCGTCGAAGGCCAGAAACCGGACATCGGCGGACAGGGCCTCGGCCACGGGCCTGATCGCGTCATCTACACCGGTTTCGCGAGCCTTGGCGATTTCCGCATGAACCCACTGCATGAAGGCATGGAAATGCGCCCGGCGCTTGGGGGCCTCGACCAGTTCGACAAGCAGGTCCATGAGCATGGACTTGCCGCGCCCGACCCCGCCCCACATGTAGAGTCCCCTGGGCGGTTCAACCGGCTTGGGTTTGCGGAGCAGCCCCTTTTTCGGAGGATCAGGCGGGTACTCCAGCGCCAGGCGCACGCGCTCCAACTCGTCCAAAACGGCCTCTTGCGCCGCATCGTGATGCAACTCGCCCGCCTCGACCCGGGCGAAATAGGCGTCCTGAACCCGTCCCATGCCCGGGTGATAGCGCGCACCGCGGCGGTTGAAAAGCGTAGGCCGCGGCCCGTGTCGAGGCCATCAGCCCGGCCACCGCCCCAGGATGTAGCGGCTTGTCATCAAGTCCAGGTGCGCGCCGCCACCATTCTTGAACACCGTGATCTCGTCGGATGAACGCCGGGTGAATGCGTCCGGTTCGTAGTAGTCGGCCACCACATCGCCGCGGGTGATCGCGCCCGTCTCCAGCGGAATGCGCAACTCGCCGATATGGCCCAGCGTGGTGTCACGGCTGTCCACGAAGATGCGGGCGCGGTTCAGAACCGTATCGTCAGCCTCGCGCATGTCGGGGCGATAGGCGCCGATCAGATCAACGTGCTGGCCCGGTTGCAGCCAGTCACCCCGCAGCAGCGGTTCGGTGCTCATGGTGGCCATGGCGACGATGTCGGCCTGTTCGACCGCCCTTTGCAAATCCTCGGCCACGCGCACACCGGGGCAATCCTGCACGAAGCGCCCCGCCCCCTCGGGCGAGCGGTTCCAGACGGTGAACTCGGCCCCGGGAAAGGCCGCGCCATAGGCCTGCCAGAGCGACCGGCCCACAGTGCCCGCCCCGACGATCAGGATCTTGCGACTGTCGGGCCGGGCCAGGCGGCGCGCGGCCAGCAGGCTGTCACCGGCAGTCTTCCACTTGGTCACGAGGTGGAAATCGAGAACCGCCTCCAGCTGCCCGCCCTTGTCGGCAAACAGCATCACCGCCCCGTTGATCATCGGATCCCCCTTGGCGGGATTGCAGGGAAAGATGGTGGCACATTTCACCGCGATCCCCATCCCGTCGATCCAGGCCGAGCGGTTCAGCAGCGTGTCCGGATCACGGTAAAGAAACAGATCGTCCACCGAGGCGCGCGGACGGTCGTGCCCGGCTGCCAGCGCCTCGGTCAGGGCCAGCCAGTCCAGACCGGCCTCGCCCGCGTCAAAGGGGATGATCGTCGTCATGCCAGTCCCTCCTGCGTGATGAGTCCCTCTGCGATCAGCCGTTCGCCCCAGCGCGACGGGCCATCGAAGTGATGCCCCTGCCAGCCGCGCGCCCGGGCCGCCGCGATGTTCTCGGCGCGGTCGTCGGTGAACAGGAGCCGTTCGGGGGACAGGCCGCAATCCTCCTCCACCATCTCGTAGATTCGCGGGTCGGGCTTTGTCACGCCCATATGCCCGCTGATGTAGTGGCGGTCGAATTCTTCAAGGAAGGGATAGTTCTCTCGTCCGATCTCGAAGGTCTCGATCCCGAAATTCGACAGGGCGAAGACGGGCACGCCGGTGCGGCGCAGCGCCCGCAGGATACGGACCGAGTCGTCGATCACCGGGGCGGCCATGTCGATCCAGCGGGTCTGCCACATGCGCACCTCGTCGGCCCAGTCCGGGTTGGCGGCGGCGACCTCGGTGATGACATCTGCGAAGGGTTCGCCGCGGTCGACGCGGTCGTTCATCCCGTGCAGGTCGATGGCCGCGAAGAAGGCCGCGCGCCGGTCGGTGCCGATGACGCGGTCATAGAACCGTTCGGGCCGCCACTCGATAAGGACATTGCCGATGTCGAAGATCACGGCTTGGGGGTGCATGAGCGTTCCTACCTGGTCTGTTCGGAACAGTAGTCCCGCCCGAAGGCTGCGGAAAGCCCTGAGTTGCAGCGCCGGGCAAGCGCAGGATCAGCGCGGCGCCGGCCGGCGCAACTGGCGTTCCAGCCGATCCAGGAACCGCGAACGGTCGGCCTTGGTGAAGCCCTTGCCGCCGCCCTGGCGAAACGGGTCGGCCGCGCGCAGGTCGGTCATCAAATCGCGGGTGGCCAGCGCCTGGCCCACGTTGCGGGCGGTCAGTTCCTCGCCATCGGGCTTGAGCACCGCCGCCCCCGTCGCGACGCAGCGCGCGGCCAAAGGAATGTCAGCGGTCACGACCACGTCGCCGGCGCCGCAATGATCGGCGATCCATTTGTCGGCCTCGTCGGGGCCGTCGGGAACGAAAACCGTCTCGACCAGCGGATTGGCCGAAGGGCGCAGCCCGCCATTGGCAACGATCATGACCGGGTGACGGTGACGCGTCGCCACGCGCTCGACCTCGACCTTGACCGGGCAGGCATCACCATCAACGAAAATCATACCCAGAGCGCCTCGGCATGAAAGGCCAGATGCTCCTCGATGAAGCTGGAGACGAAGAAATAGCTGTGGTCATAGCCCTCTTGCAGGCGCAGCTGGCCCGGCTGGCGCCGCGCCGTCATGGCCTCGGCCAGGGCGTCGATCCGCAGCAGGTCCCAGAAATTGTCCCTCGTACCCACATCGACCAGGACCGGCCCGTCAAAGCCGCTGTCGCGCATCAGCAGGCTGGCGTCATGCGTCTTGCCCGCCTCGACGCTGCCGAGGTAGGCCTCGAACTGCTTTCGGCCCCAGTCGCTGTCGGTCGGATTGCAGATCGGCGAAAAGGCCGAGACCGACCGGAACCGTCCCGGCAGGGACAACGCGAGCGTCAACGCCCCGTGTCCGCCCATCGAGTGACCGGTAATCGCCTGCCGCTCGGGGTCGATGGCAAAACCGTTGTCAAGGATGCGCGGCAGTTCCTCGGACAGGTAATCCCACATGCGAAAATGCGGGGCCCAGGGCGCCTGCGTTGCGTTCACGTAGAAGCCGGCGCCCTGGCCCAGATCGTAGTCCGGGTCATCGGCCACATCCGCGCCCCGGGGCGAGGTGTCGGGAAAACACAGTGCGATCCCGTGCTCCGCCGCCCAGGCCTGTGCGCCCGCCTTGGTCATGGCGTTCTCATGCGTGCAGGTCAGGCCCGACAGATACCACAGCAGCGGGACCGGGCCGTCCTCGGCCTCTTGCGGCAGGAACAGCCCGAAGGTCATGTCGCAGGCGCAGGCGTCCGAGCGGTGGCGATAGACGCCCTGGGTGCCTCGGAAACAACGGTTCTGGGATAGGGTTTCCATCATTTCGTCCCTTCATAGGTGGTCATGATCTGATCCAGCGGTTTCTTGGTCCTGGCTACGGCAGGGCCTGGTAGACGGGTTTTTCGGCCATGGCGCCCCCCTATCCGGTGACAAGGGCGATGACGCCCGAAACGGTGACCACGCTCACCGCGGTCGAGATCAGGATCGAGGCCGAAACGCGATGCGGCGCAACCCCGTAGTGCTGGGCCAAAATGTAGACATTTCCGGCCACAGGCAAGGCGGCAGCGGCGATCATGACACCGGCGGCATAGGGCTCCACCGGCAGCAGGTACAGCGCGGCGAAACCGACGGCCGCCGGGTGCAGCACCAGCTTGGCAAACGACAGCCAGCCCGCGACCGCGACACGCTCGGCGGACTTGCTGGCCAGCGAGGCGCCGATGGCGAACAGCGCCCCCGGCGTGGCCGCCGCGCCGAGGATTTCCAGAAAGTTGTTCACCGGTCCGGGGATGGGCAGCGACAGGGCCGAGACGATCAATCCAAGGCCGATGGACATGATCATCGGATTCCTGAGCAGACCCAGCCCGACAGTGCGCAGGATGCCCAGGCTCATCCGACCGTCGCGTGATCCGGTGATCAGGATCACGATCAACGAGCCGAAAACGATCAGGTCCACGGACAGGACCATCATGACCGCCGGGATCGCCTGCGGCCCCAGGAGCATGGCCAGCATTGGGATGCCCAGGAAGCCGACATTGCCGATCACGGCGCATTGCGCCTCGACCGCCGCCTCCTCGATCCCGCGGCGGCGCAGAAGGGCGACACCGGTGGCGACGAGGTAGATCAGCAGCGTTCCCCAGAAATAGGCCAGCACGAAGGGCCAATCGAAGATATCCCCGATGGACAGGTTCGCCGCAAAGCGGAACAACATCGCCGAAAGGGCGAAATAGAAGACGAACTTTGTCAGCCAGGCCGTGGCCTCGGCGGTGAAAAAGCCCGTCCGGCCCGCGCCGTAGCCCAGCCCGATCAGGGCGAAAAAGGGCAGCGTCTGAAGGAAGATGTCCCACATGCACGCAGCGATAGCACGCTCGGCCGGCGGGGCAAGCGGCAATGCGGATGTCCCCGGCAGACCGCGCCGCACCCCTCCCCGTGTTTCTTCTGGCCGGAAATATCCTCGGGGGTGAATTGGCCGAAGGCCAAGAGGTGGGTGGACCGCCCCCTGCTAGCCTCCGCCGATCAGCACCCCTGCGGAAAAGACCAGCGCCCCGCCCAGCACCACCTGGAACGTGGCCCGCAGGAACGGCGTGTCCATGAACCGGTTCTGGATCCAGACGATGGCCCAAAGCTCGACGAATACGACGATGATCGCCGTGATGGTCGCCGTCCAGAAATCCGGGATCAGGTAGGGCAGCGCGTGGCCCAGCCCGCCAAGCGTGGTCATGACGCCGCTGGCCAGACCCCGCTTGAAGGGCGAGCCACGCCCCGAAATCTGCCCGTCATCCGAAGCGGCCTCGGTAAAGCCCATGGAAATCCCGGCGCCGACCGATGCCGCGAGCCCGACCAGGAAGGTCGTCCAGGTGTCCTGCGTGGCGAAGGCCGTGGCAAAGATCGGCGCCAGCGTCGAGACCGAACCGTCCATCAGCCCGGCAAGCCCCGGCTGCACCCAGGTCAGGACAAAGCGGCGATGCGCCTCGGAATCCTCGTCGGTTCGGGCCGCCTCGCCCAGGTGTTCCTGCTCCAGCGCGTCGGCGGTATCGGCATGGCTGGCCTCGGCCGCGGCCAGATCGCCCAGCAACTTGCGGGTTTCGGACTCCGTGGTGGCGGCGGCGGCCGTCTCATAGAAGCGCTGGGCGTCACGCTCCATAAGATGCGCCTCTTCGCGGATACGCTCCAGCCCGAGGTTCTCGACCAGCCAGACGGGGCGGCGGGCATGGAAACCGGCGACATGCTCGCGCCGCAACAAGGGGATGACCTTGCCGAAGCGGGCCTCGTGCAGGTCGATCAGCCGGTGGCGGTGTCTGTCCTCTTCTTCGGCCATGCCGTCAAAGACCTTGGCGGAGGCAGGAAAATCGGCGCGCAGCATCTCGGCATAGCTGCGATAGATGCGGGCGTCGTCCTCCTCCGAGGAGATGGCGAGGGCCAGGACCTCCTGTTCGGTCAGGTCCTTGAAACGACGGCGGGATGGGACTCCGGGGATCACGGCAACACCTCGTGGTTTAGAATTATTCTAATATGCCGCAGATCTTTTGGATTGCAAGCCCCGGCCATGGACAGGCTGACCCGCGCCATCCGAGGCGCCGACCTGCCGGATTCCTTGCTGAAAGTGAACCGAACAGCTTATACATGCGCCAAGGAGGAGCGATGGCCGACGGCGATATCGAGATCAAGAGAGGCCGCAAGTTCGACCAGGTTCTGGCGGGCGCTCGGCAGGTCTTCATGGCTCATGGCTATGAGGGGGCCTCGGTCGATGAGATCGCCCGCGCCGCGGGTGTGTCCAAGGCCACGCTTTACAGCTATTTCCCCGACAAACGCCTGCTTTTCGCCGAGGTCGCCAAGCACGAAAGCGAGCGTCAGGCGCAACTCTCGCTGGCCGAGATCGACATCGACGGCCCGCCGGAAGACGTGCTTTACCGGGCGGGCAAACGGCTGATGACTTTCCTGACCTCGAAATTCGGCCAGCAGGTCGTGGGCCTGTGTTCCTCCGAGGCGCAGCGCTTTCCGGAACTCGGGTGCATGTTCTACGATTCGGGTCCGGGTCTGGTGCGCGCGCATTTCAGCCACTATCTGGCCTGCGCCGCGCAGGCGGGCCGGTTGCGCATCGACGACCCCCTGCTTGCCGCCGACCAGTTCGCCGAACTGTGCAAAGCGCGGATTTTCACCCGCATCACCTGCGGGGTCCAGACAGAGTTCGGCGAGGACGAACTGGAGATGATCCTGACCGGGGCGGTCGAGATGTTCATGGCCCGCTACGGCCGCTGACCGTCCGGCCAGCCTTCAGTCCTTGCGGCGCACTTCCATGTGGTTGCCCGACCCCCGGCGCAGTTCGAACAGCTTGAGCGAGCCGACAAGGTCGCTCAGCTTCTTCTTGCCGTAGGTGCGCGGGTCGAAGTCGGGATTGTCGGCCACCAGCTTCTGCCCGATCGCGCCGAGGCCGACCCAGTCGCTCTCCTGGTCGACCGCATCCATGGCGCGCCGGATCAGCGGCACCGCCTCGGTGGGCTTGCGTTTGCCCGTTTGCGGCGCGTCCTCTTCGGCGATGTTCTCGATCAGAACGAAGCGGTTGCAGGTGTTGCGCAGGCTGACGGGGGTCTTGGCCTCGCCGATGCCGATCACCGCCAGGCCCTGTTCGCGGATGCGGCTGGCCAGCGCGGTGAAATCGCTGTCGGAACTGACCAGAACGAAGCCGTCGAAGCGGCCCGAATGCAGGATGTCCATGGCGTCGATGACCAGCCCGATATCGGTGGCGTTCTTGCCGGTCGTGTTCGAGGGCAATTGCCGCTGCACCAGCCCCAGCTCGGCCGCGGTTTTCTTCCAGCCCGCCAGGTGGCCGGTGGACCAGTCGCCGTAGACCCGGCGCAGGGCAGGCTCACCGAACTGCGTTATTTCCTTGAGGATCGCCTCGGCGTGGCTGGACGAGACGTTGTCCGCGTCGATCAGCACGGCATAGAGGCTGCTGGGGTCCGGCATGTGCCCTCCGAGGTGGTGTGTCCTAGTAGACGACGACCGAACGGATCGACTCGCCGCTGTGCATCAGATCAAAGCCGGTGTTGATATCGTCCAGCCCCATGGTGTGGGTGATCATCGGGTCGATCTCGATCTTGCCGTCCATGTACCAGTCGACGATTTTCGGCACATCCGTGCGGCCCCTTGCCCCGCCAAAGGCCGTGCCCCGCCAGACCCGGCCGGTCACCAGCTGGAAAGGGCGGGTGGAAATCTCGGCGCCCGCCGGGGCCACGCCTATGATCACGCTTTCGCCCCAACCCTTGTGGGCCGATTCCAGCGCGGCGCGCATCACGTCCACGTTGCCGGTGGCGTCGAATGTATAATCCCCGCCACCGCCGGTCAGATCGACAAGGTAGGGCACCAGGTCGCCCTCGACCTCGGCCGGGTTGACGAAATCGGTCATGCCAAAGCGTTTGGCCGTGACCTTCTTGTCGGGGTTCAGGTCGACGCCGACGATCTGGTCCGCCCCAGCCAGCCGCAGCCCCTGGATGACATTCAGCCCGATGCCGCCCAGACCAAAGACGATGGCGCGCGCGCCGATTTCGACCTTGGCCGTTTTGATCACGGCGCCGACCCCGGTGGTCACGCCGCAGCCGATGTAGCAGATCTTGTCGAAAGGCGCGTCGGGCCGCACCTTGGCCAGCGCGATCTCGGGCAGGACGGTGTGGTTCGCAAAGGTCGAGCAGCCCATGTAGTGCAGGATCGGATCGCCATCGAGCGTGCTGAACCGGCTGGTGCCGTCGGGCATGAGGCCCCGGCCCTGGGTGCCGCGGATCGCCTGGCACAGGTTGGTCTTGCCACTCAGGCAATATTCGCATTCCCGGCATTCTGGGGTGTAGAGCGGGATCACGTGGTCTCCGGGCTGCAGGCTTTTGACGCCCGCGCCCACCTCGAGCACGACGCCCGCGCCCTCGTGGCCCAGGATGGCCGGAAACAGCCCCTCGGGATCGGCACCCGAGAGCGTGAAATCGTCTGTGTGACAGATGCCTGTGGCCTTGATCTCGACGAGGACCTCACCCGCCCGCGGGCCTTCCAGGTTCACGTCCATGATTTCGAGCGGCTTTCCGGCGGCGGTGGCAACGGCGGCGCGGGTACGCATGGTGGCTCCTCCCTGATCCTTTGGCGGGACCCTGTTGTAAGCCGTGACGGGTTGCAAGCACCAGAGTTGATTTCGACGGAGGAAATGCGAGGATTGCCCCATGCGACACCTGTGCCTGACTGCTCTCCTCCTTGGCCTTGCCGCCTGCGGCGCCATGGCCCCGTCCGATACCCCGCAGCCCGAGGTGCCGCCCGAAAGCGCGGACAGCTGCGGCGCGCGGGCCCACGCAGGCCTGATCGGACAGGACGCGACGGCGCTGGAACGGGTGCTGATCATGGGGCCCGTCCGCGTGATCCGGCCCGGCACGGCCGTCACCATGGATCACCGTCCCGACCGGATCAATTTCATGGTATCCGAAGCGGAGCGGATCACGCGGATCTATTGCGGCTGAACCCGGTTCGGCGCGCCGCTGACGAGACGGGTTGAAAAAACCGCGCAGAGAGGCAAGTCTGTTGGTCATGAATGCGCAACCGCCCATCCCGCTGACAACCCGAGAAGGCCAGAAGGTGGCCTTTCACAAGTCCGAGCTGAACGTGATCCTGTCGCTCTATGGCCGCATGGTCGCCGCCGGGGAATGGCGCGACTACGGCATGTCCTTCCTCAAGGACGTTGCTGTCTTCTCGGTCTTTCGCCGCACCGCCGAAGTGCCTGTCTATCGCATCGAGAAGCGCCCCAAGATGCGTCTGCGGCAGGGGCAGTATTCCGTCATCGGGATGGAGGGTCAGGTGCTCAAGCGCGGCGACGATCTCAAGACCGTGCTGCGGGTGCTCGACCGCAAGTTGATCCGTGCAGTAGAGTAGAAAGGCCCGTGGACGGGCCTTTTCCGCCCCCGCTACAGCCGTCTGCGCGCCGTGACCGGCCCGTCGCCCTGCGCGGCGATCCGGGACATGGCGGCGTCGATCGGCTCGAGCGCCACCGCCATGTGATGCACGTTGGCATGGATGAGGGTGTGCTCGTCCACGGCAAGGGCGACGTGGCCCGACCAGAAGAACAGGTCGCCGCGGTGCACCGGCGCCTCCGGTGCGACAGCCTCTCCCAGCGCGGCCTCCTGCAGGTCACTGTCACCGGGGCATGGCTGCCCGCAGGCGTGCAGGGCCACCTGCACCAGCCCGGAACAGTCGATCCCGAAGGCCGAATTCGCCCCCCACAAATAGGGGGTGCCCAGATAGCGTTCGGCCACCGCCACCGGGTCCGTTTCCGGCCTGTCGGCCAGATGCGCGGTCGACACCCAGCCCAGTTCGGTCCGGGTGAACCGGCCCTCGGTCTCGCCTGCGGCAACGATGGCCATATGCGGCAGCGCCATTCGCTCGGGCGATTTGAAGTCTGGCGCGGCGTAGACATGCGTCTGCCGGGCGCCGATCCAGTCCAGCGCCGCGCCGCGGTCGCTGGCCGGGGTCAGGCCTGACTCGGCCACCCAGCCCACATATTCGGCCAGAGGGGCGATGCCGAAGGCGAAGCCATCCCGCCGTTCCAGCACCTCGAACCCCTCACCATAGCGCAACTGCCTGTCCCGCGGCCCGCCCGGGGACAGGCTCAAGTCAAGGACCGGCGTGGCGACATGGCAGGGCGGTTCAGGGTCTGCCGGGGCGCGGTCGGGGTACGCCTCCACAAGCCAGCGCGCGACGATGCGGTCATTGACCGGGGTCAGGCGCGGATCGCTCACGACGACAGCACCCCCGGCAGGGCCTGCAACAGGGCGCGCGCGCCCTGCCCCACGCCGCCCTTGGGGCGCGCCGGGGCCGGGGCGGGTTGCCAGCCGTAGATGTCGAAATGCGTGTAGGGCGCGGCCTCGACGAAACGGCGCAGGAACAGCGCCGCGGTGACCGACCCGGCGAAACCGCCCGCGGGCGCGTTGTCCAGATCCGCGATCCCCGGCTCGATCATGGCCTCGTAGGGGTCATGGAACGGCATCTGCCAGACAGGATCGGCCACAAGATCCCCGGCTTTCGGCAGGGCCTCGGCCATGGGCGCATCGGTGGTGTAGAAGGGCGCGATGTCGGGCCCCACGGCGGCGCGGGCGGCGCCGGTCAGCGTGGCGTAGGACACGATCCGGTCGGGCGCCTCCTCGTCGGCCAGGGCCAGCGCATCCGCCAGTACCAGCCGCCCCTCGGCGTCGGTGTTGTTGATTTCGACCGTCAGCCCCTTGCGGCTGGTCAGGATGTCGCCGGGACGGAAGGCATCGCCGCCCACCGCGTTTTCCACCGCGGGGATCAGCACCCGCAACCGCAGCTTCAGGCCCAGCGCCATGATCATCTGCGCCAGGCCCAGAACGGTTGCCGCGCCGCCCATGTCCTTTTTCATCAGCGCCATGGAGCCACCGGGCTTCAGGTTCAGCCCGCCGGTGTCGAAAATCACGCCCTTGCCCACCAGCGTCAGCCGGGGCCCCGCGTCGCCCCAGCGCAGGTCGATGAGGCGCGGGGCGCGGGCGGATGCCCGGCCGACGGTATGGATCAGCGGCAGGTTCTGCGCCAGCAGCGCATCGCCTTCGGTGATCTCGATCGCGGCCCCGTGATCCTCGGCCAGCCGCGAGGCGGCCGCGGCAAGCTCCTGCGGGCCCATGTCGTTGGCGGGCGTGTTGATCAGGTCGCGGGTCAGCCCCTCGCCCGCCGCTATGGCCTCCAGCCGGACAGAATCGATACCCGCCGGGGCGGCAAAGCGCGGCCCGTCCTCGCAAGCGGTCCGATACCGGTCGAAGCGGTAGCCGCTCAGCAACAGGGCCAGCGCCGCCTCGTCCAGCGCGGCGCCCTCCAGCGTGGTTTCCAGATGATAGTTCCCGCCGGGCAGGCCCTGCGCAGCCTCGGCCAATGCGAGGCGCTTGCGCCGCCGCTGAGCGGCACTGCCCAGCCCGGCAAAGGCACAGGCGATCCCACCCGCATCGTCCGGGACAAGGTGCCGCTCACCAACCTGCCCCGAGAACCCTGCCGCGCGCAGCCAGGCGGCCCGGGCGGCAGGCAGCACGTCGAGCTGCGCCTCCAGATCCTCGGTGGTGACGGCATGCAGGGGGATCGTCGGCGTGTCGGGAGGGAGAAATTTCATCGCGCGGGCCCTTTCCGGCTTGGCTGTACTCGCAGCCTACTGCATGGCGGGCGCGCTGCAACCGGTCAGGAAATGGGGCGGGTCATGCCGATCTCGTCCAGCGTGGCGGTCAGCAGGCGCATGAGCCGCGACAGGGTCGCCGCCAGGGCCGGTTCGTCCCCGGCCACATGGCAGTAATGCGCATCGGCCCCGACCCGCGCGACCTGCCGCATCCCGATCCTGTCGGCCAGGGCGACGATGGCATGCAAGCGGCTGTCGAGGCGCTCGGGCTCGGCCAGGCGGTAGTCATCCTCCAGGCGGCGCAGGTGGCGGCCAAGGTCGGTCACGCAGACCGATATGAAATCCTCGGTCCGCCGGACATCCGCGACATCTGCCGCTTCGCCCGCCACGGGCAGGCATTGGTCATGTTGTCCCGCCTCGCGCAGGACCATCCTGATGATCTGCATTTTCCCCATTCCCCGCGATACCGTGCGGGGCCCTTGATATTCACCACACGGATCATATTGGTGCGAAACGGTTTCGAAGGAGGTAACACGGCGACGGGGCGCAACGGCGTTTTCCCTCGAAATTTCGACGAATTGCGCGTAGTTGTTCCATGACTTGGACCCAACGGAAGGCAGGCCAATGACGACCGCCCCAAGCCCCTTGCCCGACTATCTTGTCAATCGCTACCATGGCTGGCGGGCCACGACCTATGCCCGCAACACCACCTGGTATCAGCACCTGGCCGAGATGGGCCAGCATCCCCGTGCCATGGTGATTTCCTGCTGTGACAGCCGGGGCCATGTCACCTCGATCTTCGGGGCCGATCAGGGCGAATTCTTCATCCACCGCAACGTGGCCAACCTTGTGCCGCCCCATGCGCCCGACGGAGAGACCCACGGAACCTCGGCCTCGGTCGAATACGCGGTTACGGTTCTCAAGGTCGCCCATTTGATCGTTCTGGGCCATTCCAACTGCGGCGGCGTGAAGGGCTGTTATGACATGTGTTCGGGCAAGGCGCCGGAACTCGCGAGCAGTTCCAGCTTCGTGGGCCGTTGGATGAAGATCCTGCGCGGCAAGTTCGAGACCCTGCCCGAGGGCGACGAGGCCAGTCGCCTGCGGGAACTGGAGCAGCAGGCGGTTCGGACCTCGCTTGACAACCTGACCACCTTCCCCTTCGTGCGCCAGGCCATGGAGGCCGGACGGCTGACGCTGCACGGGCTGTGGAACGACATCGGCGCGGGCAGCCTTTCCGGCCTTGACCCGCGAACCGGGGAATTCACCCCGCTGTAATCCCTTTGCGGTTGCCCTTGCGGCAATTTGGTCATAATCACCGGCAACCTGCGACAACCCGGGGTGCCTGATGGCCGACATCCTTTCTCTTGCCGCCCAGAACCTTCTGTCCCCTGTCATTCTGTCCTTCATCCTAGGCGTGGCCGCAGCCCTGGGCCGGTCGGATCTGTCGGTGCCCGAGGCCGTCGCCAAGGGATTGTCGATCTATCTTCTCTTCGCCATCGGCTTCAAGGGCGGCGCCAGCGTGGCGAGCCACGGCGTGGACGCCACGCTGGTGGCGACGATCACGGCCGGGCTGATCCTGTCGGCCGGTCTGCCCCTGGTCGCCTTCAATCTGCTGAAGATCATGACGAAGATGTCGCGCACTGATGCGGCCGCGGTTGCCGGGCACTATGGGTCGATCTCCATCGTGACCTTCGTCGCCGCCACCTCGGTGCTGGAGGGGCGCGGCCTCTCGTCTGAGGGGTACATGGTCGCCGTCGCCGCCGTGATGGAGGCCCCGGCGATCCTCTCGGCGCTCTGGCTGATCTCGACCGGCGGGTCCGACAAACGGATGGACGGCGCGCTGCTGCGGGAAATCCTGCTCAACGGCTCAATCGTTCTGCTGGTGGGCGCCTTTCTCATCGGCATGGTCACGGGCGAAGAGGGGCTGGCGAGCATCTCCAGCTTCATCGTCGCACCCTTTACCG
Source organism: Roseovarius halophilus (ex Wu et al. 2025) (assembly GCF_047086965.1). Classification (NCBI taxonomy): domain Bacteria; kingdom Pseudomonadati; phylum Pseudomonadota; class Alphaproteobacteria; order Rhodobacterales; family Roseobacteraceae; genus Roseovarius; species Roseovarius halophilus (ex Wu et al. 2025). The sequence goes on from NZ_JBKOTX010000002.1 coordinate 70,481, forward strand.
GCGTGCTTTGCCTGTTTCTGCTGGATATGGGGCTGGTCGCGGGGCGCGGGTTGCGTGACGTGCGCGGCGTTCTGGGCGGTGGGGCCATCGCCTTCGGCATCCTGATGCCGGTGATCGGCAGCCTGGCCGGACTGGCGGCGGCGCTGCTGATCGGGCTCAGCACCGGCGGCGCCGTGCTGCTCATGGTGCTGTCGGCCTCGGCCAGCTACATCGCGGTGCCCGCGGCGATGCGCGTGGCCCTGCCCGAGGCGAACCCGTCGATTTACCTGACCCTGTCACTGGGAATAACATTCCCGTTCAACCTGACGGTCGGCATCCCGCTTTACGTGACGCTGGCCCGACTGGCCACCGGAGGCTGACATGCAGACCCACAAGGCAAAGCGCGTGGTCATCACCATCGAGGCGATCATGCAGAAGCGGCTGACCGATACGATCGAGGCTGCCGGGGTGACGGGCTATTCCATCCTGCCGGTTCTGGGCGGATCGGGCCGGTCCGGCACGTGGTCGCGCGAGGGGCAGGTCAGCCGCGCCAGCGGCATGGTGCAGGTGGTCTGCATCATCAAGCCCGAGCGGCTGGACGCGCTGTTGGAAGCAGCCTTCGACGTGGTGGACAAGCACATCGGCGTGGTCACCATCACCGACGTGGAAGTGCTGCGAGCCGAACGGTTCTAGCCGTTTCGGGACGTTTTGTACAACGCCCGGCCCCCCAGCATCACGGTTTGTACAAAACGTCGGCGTCGCATGGGCGGACGAGTTTGACGGCGCGGCCTGCCACGTGCCGGCAGGTGGGCGCGAAATAACGCCGCGCTTCTGCCTCAGATTCGTCGCAATTCGCCGGAAGATATGAAGTCTGCAGCAATCGGGAGCGAACGTTCACCATGCAGTTCCTACGTCTCCTAGGTCTTCTGATCGGCCGACGGCGCACCTGTGCAGAGAAACTCGCCCGGTTCGCATCGCAGGAGTCCGGCGCGATCGGCCTGTTCTCGTTGTTCGTGTTCCTGGTCATCCTGACGGTCGGCGGGCTGGCGCTGGACCTGATGCATACCGAGTTCAAGCGTACCCGGCTTCAGAACGCGCTGGACCGGGCCGTGCTGACCGCCGCGGCCGACCCCGAGAACGCCGGCACCGACTTCGTGGGCGAAAGCCTGACGACACTGGGCCTGTCAGACCAGCTGATCGGGGTGCGCGACACCAGCACGGCCACCGAGCGACAGATCACCGCGTCGGCGGAGGACGAGGTCGGAACGCAGTTTCCCGGACTCGTCGGGCTGGAAAGCTTGTCGGCCCCGGCCTCGGCGGCCGCCTACGTGCCGAACGGTGGCAAGGAAATCTCGATGGTCTTCGACATCTCGGGGTCCATGCGGTACGCTTCGGGCGGGCGTCAGCGCATCGAGTTCCTGCGCGATGGCGCCGGCGCGTTCGCGGACCGCGTTCTGGCGGACGACCTCGCCGAGACGACCTCGATCAACCTCGTGCCCTTCGCCGGTCAGGTGAATCCGGGCCGGACGCTGTTCAAGCGCCTTGGCGGCAAGCGCTGGCACAGGCAGTCCTCGTGCAAGGAAGTCCTGAACGCGGAGTTCATGGAACCGGGCCTGCCGACAGCCAGCGGCCTCCAATTGCCCCATTTCATGGAGTGGGACATCGACCCCGAAACGATGGACTGGGGCTGGTGTCCCACGGACGAGGCGGCGGTGCGCGTGGCGCAGAATGATCCCGGCCGGATCAAGTCCTATCTCGACAACATTCGTCTGCATGATGGCACCGGAACGCACATCGGGCTGAAATACGGGCTCGGGCTTCTGGATCCGTCCGCAAGGGCGCACGTCGAGACACTGGCCTACAATGGCGAAATCCCGCAGCGGTTCGGAAACCGCCCCCTGCCCTATTCCGAGGCCACGCAGAAATACCTGGTGCTTGTCACCGATGGCGGCGTGACCGACCAGTCGCGGCCGGTGGGCGCCTCCTACGAAAACGTCTACTGCGAGGATCCGGCCCGGGACGACCCGGACCAGACGCCGCAGGACACGGACTACGACGGCGCCACCGCGGCCGACCCGGACCCCGACGGTGACGGCCTTGTGACGCTCTATTTCGACGGCCACCAGGTGGCCAGCACCGACAACGTGAACCAGCACGCCGACAACCGGTCGCACATCGACGTGCGAAAGCTGTTCGCCGACGTGCGCCTTGAGAATGGCAGCACGGTGGACCGCGTGGAGGTGGTGGTGCCGCTCGACGAGCTTGACCGCCACCCGGAGACGGGCGAACTCAACTTCCTGGAAAAGCGACAGGGCGACAACAATACCACCATCCGCACCCTGACAGTGGTGATGAGCGACGGCCAGCGCTTCACGATCAAGGACTCCAGCCCCACCGATTTTCGCGAGCAGGACACCTCGAAGGTCGGTGACGGCACAGTCGGTAGCACCGGCCCGCTGAACGGCGAAAGCTTCACCCCCGAGCACGGCGACATCTTCGTCGAAACCAATTCCTCGATCGACCTCGTCTACGCCGGGACCAGCGACGACGCGCCCGATGGCGACAACAGGACCCATTGCGTCGACGGAAGCTGCTTTGATCTCTCGACCTTCCGGCAACTCGGCGGCGAGAACCTGATGTTCACCACCCGGCCCGAGGGGTTCGACCCCGACCAGACCAACATCTTTGCCATCGACGTCAGCGACGACACCTCCGACACTTATGGAGACGGGTTGTTTTCGGTGAACGACGCGGTGCTGCGTTTCCATGACGGGACATCGGACACCACGACCACGGCCGATGACGGAGATGCCGACAGTGGCCACGGCAACGATTGCGACGGCTACGACGAGGAGAACCCCGGCACCAGCACCGGCATAGACCCGGACCTTTGCAGCACCGAGACCGCCGAGAGCAACGAGGCCACGATTCTCAACGCCGATCCCGATGGCGACGGGCTGATCCGGCTGCACTTCCGGCCCAATCAGGTGGCGAGCACCGACAACATCAACCAGCGCGGCGACAACCGCGCCCATTTCGACCCGATTCGGCGGATGGACAGCGTGGTGCTTTCGAACGGGTCGCAGGTCGATTTCATCGAGGTCGTGGTGCCCGCCGACGAGACCGCCCTTCACCCCGGCACTGACGAGCTGAACTTCCTCCAGAAGCGCCAGGGCGACAACAACACCACGATCCAGGCGATCAACGTGGTGATGACCGACGGCCAGGTCTTCGAGGTCAAGGGCGGCAGCACGATCGACTTTCGCGAACAGGACACGTCGAAAGTGGGCGACGGCACGCTGGGCGCGCTGGGCCCGCTGCACGGCGACAGCTTCACCCCGCATCACGGCGACACCTTCGTCGAGACCAATTCCGCGGTGGACATGGTCTATGCGGGCACGAACATCGACGCGCCCGCCGATCCCGACCGCACCGAGTTCTACCACCTCGATGGCAACAACTGGATGTTCACCTCGAACCCGTCAGGCCTGGACATGACGCAAACCAACGTGATGGCCATCGACATCAGCGACGACACGTCGGACGCCTTCGGCGACGGCCTGTTCACCGTCACCAACGATCTGTTGGCGCATGCCGGCGACCGGGATTTCGACGATCGCGAGCTCGACTACCAGAACGAATGCAATGCCCAGATCCGCGAGGTCTTCGGTGATTCCGACGACGGGACCACGGCCCGCAACTACGCCCCGACCGAGGTCTTCAAGGACCCCGGGGATTTCTTCGATCACGACGAACTGGGCAGCCTGGCGAACTTGCGCGCCCAGTGCGAGCAGGCACGCCGCGACGGCGTGGTCGTCTACACGGTCGGCATCGACACGCCGCCCGAGGTCGCCGACGAGATCGAGGCCTGCGCCAGTTCACCGGCGCACGCGTTCGACATCACCGCCAGCGAAACCGAAGGCGTCGTGAAATCCATCGCCAACGCCATCCGCCGGGACGGGTTGAGGCAATGATCCTGCGGCACCTTGGAGCTTTCCGGCGCCGCGAGGACGGCAACGCCACCATCGAGTTCGCCCTGATTTTCCCGGTCTTCGCGTTTCTGTTGATATCAAGCGTCGAAACCGGACTGCTTGCGGTGCGCCAGGCCATGCTCGAGCGGGCCGCGGGCCTGACCGCGCGTGACATCCGGCTCGATGGCAGCGGGTCCATGACGCTCAGCGAGCGCAAGTCGGCGTTCTGCGGCGACGCGATCGTGTTCTCGAACTGCGAGGACACCGTTTTCTTCGCCTTCGAAGAGGTCGGCGGCGCGGCCTGGGACTTCAGCCAGCTGTCCACAGGTTGCGTCGATTCGACCGATACCGTCACGCCGGTCAACACCTTCACGACCGGCCTAACCACGAACCTGTCGGTGGTGCGGATTTGCGCACTCTTCGACCCGCTCTTCCCGACCTCGGGGCTGGGCGCGACATTGCGCAGGATCGACGGCGAGCACTACGCCCAGGTGGTCCGCACGGCCTTCGTCAGCGACGCCGGATCATGACGGCCGGACCGCGCGAACCCTCGCGCTGGCGGCGCTTCGTCTCGGATGAGAGCGGCAGCATCTCGATCGAGGCGGTGCTCTGGATCCCGGTCCTGCTGGCGGCCTGGCTATTGATGGTCTCGGCCGCGGCCGCTTATCACGCGGTGATCGGCAACGTGAACGGGGCGCATGCCGTCGGCGACGTGGTGTCCCGGCAGACCCCGGTCCTCGACGCGGCCGATCTCGACGACCTGAACGCCTTGCACCGCCTGATCAGCCAGAGCGGTACGGGCACGGATGTCCGTATCACCACGCTGCGCTTTGATGCCGCAGACAACAGCTTCGCCCTGCTGGGCTCGCTTGCCGCCGAGAGCGCACCAGCCCTGAGCCAGGCCGAGGTCGACGCCCTCGCCAACACGCTGCCGGCCGTGCCGGACGGCGACCAGCTTATCCTGGTCGAGACTTGGCTGGACCACGCACCCCTGAGCGCGCTGCTTGCGGAGACTTTCAGCTTTCACCACATGGCGACCGTGCGCCCCCGCCTCGCCGCGCAGATCCGCTTGGTGGACTAAGCGTGGCAGCCCGCCGGGCGACAGGCGTTGTCAGTCGTGATGACCCGGACCGGGACGCCCTGCGCCCGCATCTCGCGGCCTTCGCCACGGCCTGTCGCTGGCGCACCCCGGCGTCACCTGCAAGCACGACGCGCCACGCCGCCCAAAGCCGGGCAGACCCACCCGGATGATCCGGGCTCCGCACTGCGCAGAAAATTACGCTCATGCGCGGGGAAAATCGTCCTGCCCCCCTTGCGCGCAACCGTCATAAAAAGTACGCACATAAAAATTGGCGCGGGGTGGAGCAGCTCGGTAGCTCGTCAGGCTCATAACCTGAAGGTCGTTGGTTCAAATCCAACCCCCGCAACCAAATTTCCCAAATAAATCAAACGCATGGCTGATGGTACCATTATACCACCGCCGTTTTGCGTGTTTACATCAACGCCACATCAACACCGAACCAGAAAAACTGCACTGGCAGGCGTTCACGCGCACCGGCGCGCATTCGACGGCACTCAAGAGGTAACTGTCGGGGTCCGCAGTTGGGAACATCGGTCTCAACCCGGGTCGCGAGCCCGTGGCTGGCGACCGAACTCAAGGCTCTGAACAGCACCAACTGGTGATGGGCCGGGCGATTGGCGTATCGGCTGGCCGAATTTCTGCCCTGGCACTGGAAACCCGCAGGCCAGCCGCACAGCGAGGCCGCGTGATGGCTGCAACGACCTACGTCTGCTCCTTCGCCCATGTCGCCGGCCAGTTGGGCGAAGATCCGGATCTGCTCGAGGCGGTCGTCAGCAACGATGACAACCTGTCCTATGTCAGCATCGTCAGCGTCCAGATCGGGCAAGACGAATACGTCACGGCGCTGACCGACGATGGCATCTGCGAACTGTAGGACATGCTCGCGGACGCCCGGCGCTCGCCCGAGGACTGGAACAACTTCCTGCAAGACTCCATCGACGATCTCGACATCATCGCACGCGTCAAGGACCAGTCTCTGCAATAGAAATCGGGCGGTTACGACGAGATCGCATCGTCCACGGCTTGGTCCGGTGATAGATCCGTCCACGGCGCAGCATGAAGGCTGAAACAAGCTGGCGTTTGTGCCGCTGGTCCTCTGCCGCGCTTTCCCTGGCACGAACCAGGTCGCGCATCGCCTCATGCGTTTCATCAGGCACCCAGATCGGCGTCAGTTCTCCGGCACGCAATAGCCAGGCCAGTCGAATTGCACCCAGCCGGTCTGTCTTCACGCGCTCACCAGCACGCACCGGAATCAATGAGGGCGCGACAACACAGCATTCGAAACCAAACGCTCGCACCTGCCGATAAACGCCATATCCCGTGGGCCCCGCTTCACAGCATACCGAAACAGGTGACCCACGCCGGGAGAGTTTTTTGAGCAGCCGGTCGACGCTGGCAGGGGCGTTCCCAAAGGTGCCCAGGCTAAGAACCGCGTCACGCACCCCACCACCGGCAATTGCTACTGCCAGCTTGTCCTTCGAAACGTCGATACCAACATGGATCGTCGGTTGTTCTTTCTTCATGCCTTCCTCCATCGCAAATCGACGGCACCTGCCGCCATGCGATCAGAATACAGGCTGAACCATCATGCGCGGGCCGCTGAAAAAAGACATGCGGTCTTACAAAGATCAGACACGTTCACGGCTTGTTCTCCATTCAGTAAAGCACACCGTAACTCGGAAATCAATGGGTTCTGAGCCTAGCCTGCCAAATTGAATTATTCGCCCGCGCTATTCCCAAATTGTCAGCTAACTCATCGGCGTTAACCGGCAATTTAAGTGAAATATCCGAAATTAGCAATCTATGTGTTGAAAAATCATCAGAACCGAATTTTTCGGAAACCAGCAGAAGCACAACGGCTGGAGAAATTCTCCGGAATTCTGATAGACTGTCAATGATTTCCGAATACTCATCAGCCTCACGCAAATTATCCAAGTCAACGAAGAGATAGCGCCACTTTTCCGGCGACACCACGATTGATTGCAGAACTTCCTCTAGCACGTTGCACGTATCAACTCTGTAGCCTTCGTCCTTAAGAGTCATCAGAAGACCTTGCATAGTATCACTCTTAGTGCTACCTGCGATAAATATGGTCCCTTCTCGATCTCTGTGGGTTGCCGGGCTCATCAAGGGTTGAACGGGCGCTACATTTTGTGCGGCCGGTAGGCGCGTCCGGCGCGTAGAACTCAACCATCGCAGCGGCGGACGCGCCGGGTGGTGTTGGCCTGCACGTGGTTTTTGGGTAGCCTTCGGCCGTTTTGAACGATGGAGGGCGGAATGGAGCCGGCGACGAGCCTTTTCACGATGGCGCTTGGGCTGGAGGCTCCGTGGTATGTCGAAGATGTGGCGTTTGATGCGGGCGCGAAGCAGATCAACTTCGAGGTCACGTTCAAGCCTGGCAGCCGGTTTACCTGCCCGTCCTGCGGTGCAGCGGATCAGCCGGTCCACGACACGCGGCGGCGCAGCTGGGAACACCTGCGGTTCTTCGAGCACAAG